>JAQWBC010000156.1 GCA_028707415.1 Candidatus Izemoplasmatales bacterium | reverse complement strand
ACCACGAAACCTTCTTATTAAACGCGAAATCCTTTGAGCAGACAAAGCCTTTAGCCTTAATAGCTTCTCGAATTAAATCACGTACCGTTCTGATATTCGATTGACTGCGAACTTCGGCTTGGAAAAATGATCGAATTCGTTGATACTTTGGCCAATCTTCAATCGCAAAAATTGATAAATTCTTATCAAAATAATCAATCAATACCCGGTCATGATAGAGAAGATCCGAAAGCATTGATTTATTAAAATCCTTAATTCGAGCTTGAAGCACTAATTCGGCATTTTTTCCGGCAATATCGATGGGATCAAACTGAATGCACCCGGCTTGCCGAACGAATTCGCAAATCCCAGATTTGCCACTAAACCGTTTCGCATTTAATAATCCCTGTTTGGTAAGCATAAATGTCTTGGCTTGTGTCAATGTCAAAATTCGCAATTCCATATTTATTCCCGTCGTTTATAGTATTTTGATTCCAAATGCCTGTTTTAAAGCCGTTTCTCTAAGTTTCATACATTCCTTTGTTACCGGGCTTCGCTCGACAGCGTCGTAGCCATGGAAAGTCCCTTTGGTTTCCACGAGGGTAACCGCAACTCCGGCCTTAGTTAATTTATCATTTGCCAAACGGCCATCATCATGAAGACAATCGTATTCGGCCGTTTCAATGTACGTTGCCGGTAAACGACTATAATCTTCATTGATAAGGGGGAAAGCATATTTTTCCATTCCAAAATACCCATTTTTATAATAATGTTTTTCAATAAAACGAAATCTTTTTGTATTGAACATCGGAGTGTCTGTATAAAGCTTTCTTGAAGGTGTATCCGCTGTTCCTTTATCAAGAGCTGGATAAAGCATCATGTTAAAACAAGGCATCTTCGCATGTTCATCCCGTAATATCAGTGTGGTCCCGGCAGCGAGAGTTCCTCCTGCAGAGTCGCCACCGACTGCTATTTTTAAGGGATCAATATGGAATTCTTGGAATCGGTCAGATACATATTTAAAAGCATCGACACAATCATATAAAGCCGTGGGAAAAGCATATTTAGGGGCCAATCGATACGGAAATAAAAAGATTTTACAACCCACAGCGGCCGCGATTTTAGCACAATTACGTTTATGAGCATATCCGGGACCATTGACAAATCCACCACCGGGGAAATAAAGCAAACAAGGTAAAATCCCTTGGGCTTTTTTGGGAGTAAAAACCATCGTTTTAATCTGGTTTTGATCTCTGGTAAATATGGTTTCACTGGATATTTTAACGTTTCGATTACCGGGAGCGATAAACATCGTCATCCGTAACCCGATATCAAGCAGTTTAAGGGCGAACAAATTCATTGGCATCACAAACGGTTTAAGCATAATAAATTCTTTGCGAACATAATATCTTAATTTCATAAAAAACTTTCATGTGGTTTCGCCACGGATGCGGATACACTTGTTAATTATTATACCTTGATTATGCTTTCATTAAAAGCATCTCGGCAAAAATAGCGATAAAAAAGCACGCGGTATGCGTGCTAATTTGATATTGTTAGAAGATTAACCGATAATTTTTAATGCTTTCCCAACTTTTTCAAACGCAGAAATCGCAAAGTCTAAATCATCCTTTGTATGTCCCGCCGATAACATAACCCGTAATCTGCCTTTACCAAGCGGAACGGTTGGAAAAACAATACCCGAAACAAAAACACCTTCAGCCAATAAACCTTTCGAGAAAGCCATAGTCAATGCTTCATTACCGACCATGATTGGAGTAATCGGAGTTTCCGAGTGCCCGATGTCAAAACCCAAACGGGTCATTGCGGCTTTGAAATACCGACCGTTATCCCATAATTTTTTGGTAAATTCGTCGGTTTCGGACAATAATTTAATGGATTCAGTAGCTCCGGCAACTGCAGCCGGTGGTAAAGCGGTCGAAAACAGTAATGGACTGCCACGATGCAATAACCACGTCTTGACATTTTGTTTAGAAGCGACATATCCGCCGATACAACCAATGGCTTTGGAGAGAGTACCAACAATGAAATCAATTTTTCCGTTTAAATGAAAATGATCAACGGTACCGCGGCCGCTTTCCCCTAAAACACCACTTCCGTGGGCATCATCAACATAAATTAATGCATTATATTTTTCCGCAAGCTTCACGATTTCCGGAAGCGGAGCCAAATCCCCATCCATCGAAAAGACGCCATCGGTAATGATTAACACATTTCGATACAACGAACGTTTTTCCAGTAAGACTCGTTCTAAATCGACCATATCTTTATGTTTAAAAACTGCTCGATCAGCTTTTGATAATTTAACGCCATCAATAATCGATGCGTGGTTTAGTTCGTCAGATACAATTAAATCTTCTTTATCAGTGATGGCCGGAATCGTTCCCAAATTACAATTCAACCCGGATTGAAAAACAGTAACTGCTTCTTCGCGTTTGAAACGAGCAATCTCGTTTTCCAAGTTTTCCAGTAAGTCTTGATTACCAACGATGGTCCTTACTGATCCAGCTCCGACTCCGTATTTAGCGGTAGCTGCTTGCGCCGCAGCGATAACTCGGGGATGCGTTGCCAAACCCAAATAATTATTGGCCGATAAATTGATGGTTCTTTTGTTATTCAAATTGATAACATTAGCACAAGGTCCAAAGTTTACCGGTAAAACCCGATAAACACCGTCTTTTTTTAATTGTTCGATTTTTTCGTCGATATAAGCTAATTTATTCATCAATTTCATCTCCCGGGATTAAGACGATTTTACCCGAGTTTCCCGACTCCATGATTTCTCCGGCCTTATTGATATCTTTTAAGGGCATGACATGGGTAATGATATCTCCAAGATGAAGTTTACCCGATTCGACTAAAGCTTTAACCTGATACCATGTTTCAAAAATACGGCGACCAACAACACCATAAATCGAGATGCCACGGAAGATTATGTCATTGGAAAAATCAAGTTCGATATTTTTCGAAGGCAATCCGAGCATCGCAACACAACCGCCCAGTTTAACGTATTTAAACAAAAGTTCGATCGCACCCTTATTACCGGAGAATTCCCCGACAACATCGACACCTTTGCCACCGGTTTCTTCTAAAACCCGTTTGACGACATCTTCTTTAAGCGGATTGATAACCACATCAATCCCAATTTTAGCAGCTAAATTGCGTCGATAGTCATTGACTTCAATGGCAATGACTTTGGTCGCACCCATAGCTTTAGCAACATCGGCACCCATTAAACCGATGGGACCGC
>JAQWBC010000155.1 GCA_028707415.1 Candidatus Izemoplasmatales bacterium | reverse complement strand
AGGACCAGCAATGAATGGAATGGGATTTCGAAACATGGATGTAGCGAATTCGCCACGAAGGTTATTTATGGGTTGCCGATTTGCAAACAATTATCGCCAATTTGGTTGTCGATACGCTTCCACAAAAGAAACTCTCGCCGCTGAAAAAGCGATTCTCGAAAAACGCCTTGCGGAAATTGACGAAGGTTTAAAACAGTAATCACAAGCACCACTAGGGATAAGGAGACGTCCTTTGTCCCTTGTATCATTTAATAAGGAGATGATTTTATGCCTCGGCCAAGAAAATTACGAACCGTTTGTTGTCTGCCAGAAAGCGATGCTTTCGGCCCTACAAACCAAACTATAACCGTTGATAATACCGTCACAATGACGGTTGATGAATATGAAACAATTCGTTTGATTGATTTAGAAGGCCTAATGCAAGAAGAATGCGCTGCTCAGATGAATATTGCCAGAACCACAGTCCAAAGTATTTATGGTGAAGCGAGAAAAAAAATTGCCGATGCTTTGGTCAACCGTAAGTGGATTGTAATCGCTGGTGGAGATGTCATTATCTGTGAAGGGGTAAATCCGTATTGCGGGCGCGGCGGATGTCAAAGACATCGCTGTCATCGCGACTCTCAATCTGATGTAAAATAAACGATAATAAACAAACGACTGCGTGTACCAGCGCAAGAATATGAGGTTTAATATGAAAATAGCTCTACCAATTCTAAATACTAATAACGGTCAAAGTATCGGTCCTTCGTTCGGGAGAACCTCTCATTTTATGATTTATGATACCCTTACTAAACAATCCAATGTTATTGAAAATACCGCAATGGAACTTCAAGGCGGAGCCGGAATCCGAGCCGCTCAAATAATCATTGATCTTCAAGTAAATGTATTAATTTGCCCACAGTGTGGCGAAAACGCAGAGGTTTTGTTAAAAAAAGCTAATGTCTCTATTTATCGTAATAACGGAACTGATATTTTTGAAAACATTAATCTCCTGATTCAAAATAAACTAAATTCCTTAGATGACATTCATCCCGGGTTTCATCATTCACGATGAAGATAGCTGTTTTAAGTGGAAAAGGCGGAACTGGAAAAACTCTCTGCGCCGTAAATCTCACAGCTGTTAGTCCTGGATCTATTTATGTTGACTGCGACATCGAAGAACCGGATGGGCATCTTTTTTTTAAGCCTAAAACGATTCAATCAGAAAAAGTAACCGTCTTCTTTCCCAAGATTAATGCATTATTATGCAATGGATGTCGTAAATGTGTTTATTTCTGTCGTTTTAATGCCCTCGCCATGGTTCATAACTGTATCACTGTTTTTCCAGAGGTCTGTCACGCTTGTGGAGGATGCGCAATTATATGTCCTGTATTAGCAATTTCCGATGGCAAACTTGAAATCGGCGTTATTGATGATGGCACAGTATCAGCAATAAGAATTATCTCAGGCACTCTCAATCCTGGTCGTGAATCAGGCGTTCCGATCATTAACAAAATGGCGAAAATGATAGAAAATACCCAGGATTTAGTATTTATTGATTGCCCTCCGGGATCATCATGCGCAACCGTTGAAAGCATAAGAATTGCGGATTTTTGTATTTTAGTGACGGAACCAACTCGATTTGGAGCCCACGACTTAGAAATGGTTCATGAGTTAATAATTTCCGAAAACAAACCATGCGCCGCAATTCTTAATAAAATTGACTCAAGCGATGATCCATCCGAAACATATTGTATAGAAAAAGGCATTCCGATTATGGGTAAAATTCCTTATGATCCCGAACTTGGGAGAATCAACTCCGAGGGATTAGTCGCTGCATGGGAAAAAGAATCCTATAAAATTCAATTCGCAAAAATTCTTTCCCGTATTATTGAGGAGGCAAGCCATGAAACAGTTGCTAATCCTAAGCGGTAAAGGTGGAACCGGAAAAACAACAGTCGCTGCTGCTTTTATTAAACTATCTGCTTGTAAGGCATATGCCGACTGTGACGTTGACGCTCCCAATTTGCATTTAATTATTAATTCCTCAGTATTGCCGATATCGAAACCGTTTTGGGGAATGCCAAAATATAAAATCGATAGTACACAATGTCAGGGATGTGGGAAGTGTTATCAAGTTTGTCGCTTTGATGCAATTCACCAATTCAGTCTTGGTTTTGTTATTGATCCGATTGCCTGTGAAGGCTGTGCTACCTGTACCCTTGTTTGCCCAATTCAATGTATCAAGGAAACTCCCCATCATGTTGGCAATTTAATGCTATATAAATCCCAAACCCTATTTTCAACCGCCAAGTTAAACCCTGGAGGTGGAAATTCGGGCTTACTGGTAACCGAGGTAAAAAAACAACTTCGCCAGGAATCAACCGCGGATTTTGAAATCATTGACGGTTCCCCCGGAATTGGTTGTCCCGTCATCGCTTCCATGAATAACGCTGATTTATTACTTCTAATGACTGAACCCTCATTATCGGGACTTAGTGATTTAGATCGAGTTGCAATTACTGCTGAGAAACTGCATATTCCAACGGTAGTGTGTATTAACAAAGTGGAGGTCTATTCTGCAATTATCGATGAGATTATTGATTATTGTCACAAAAAGAATATCCCCATGATTGGTATAATTCCATATGATAAAACCGTACCGAAAAATATTAATTTAGGGATATCAATAATCGATACTGATAGTATAGCCAAAAAATCAATAATTGAAATATTTACAAAAGTAAAGCAAATTCTTTATGAAACAAAAGAGAGATAAGTGCAAGACACCTATTTTATGAAAGAAAACAAAAAGGACAAAGGACACCTTGATCTGATAATACGGAGGAAATATGATGAGTGAAGAATTTACCAAAACTAATGCTTCTACTAATGAATCATCTCAAGAACCAAAACTCCAAGATTGTGATCATAATTGCGATTCATGTGAAGAAAAATGCGAGGAAGAAAAAACTGATTTTCGAATTCATTTAAACGAACTGAGCCACGTCAAAAAAACCATTGCCGTTATCAGTGGCAAAGGCGGTGTCGGTAAATCAATGGTAACCGCTTTACTTGCGGTTACGATGCAACGTCTTGGGTATAAAACCGCGATTCTCGATGCCGATCTCACGGGTCCATCGATTCCAAAAATGTTTGGCATTCGGGAAAAGGCTATGCAAAGCGATTTCGGTATCCTTCCCGTCTTAAGCAAAACTAAGATTAAAATGATGTCAATTAATCTATTGATTGAGAATGAAACCGATCCAGTTGTAT
>JAQWBC010000154.1 GCA_028707415.1 Candidatus Izemoplasmatales bacterium | reverse complement strand
CATTCATGGGAAATCCTCCTGTGTATGGTGCGTTGTGGTAAACTTATTATACACTAAGGGTTTCCCTTTTCTATTCCACTTCTTAACTATTCACTTTTTGAAAGTCCACAAGATATTATACAGTCTCAAATTTAATTAAGGTTATTATTTTCAATGATATCATAAGGAGAAATATTTTATGAAAAATATAAGTTTAAGAAAATGGCTTATCGTAATTATCATGGGAATGCTTGTCTTGCTTAACGGCTGCAATCTCGCATCGGATATAACCAAATCAACAGAGACAAACCAGTCAACAGAAATCGCGCAGAATATCGTCTTAGAATATGGTATAGATGTTGATGATTTGGCAGCAGTTATCTCCGATGCTGAAACTGCTGACTCCGTTTTAGCCACCGCAATCGTTATGCCCGCAACCGTAGAGATTACCGCTCTTATCGAATATTCGTATACGCTTTCTTCGTGGTCTCCAAGAGGAACAGTGTCGCAAACGGTATCTGATGAAGCCACATCGCAAGCAACAGCTTTTTTTGTAAATGAGGAAGGATACCTGGTCACAAACGCACATGTAATCTGTTTATCCGATTATGAGAGTTATAACGATTTCACATACCTTGGCCGCACTATCACTTTTCAGTTTGCGGACGAAGACACGTTGTACTATGCTTCAATTGTCAGTTACGATACTGTTTTAGATTTAGCAGTGTTAAAAAGCAATACTGATTTTGAAAATTTATCATATCTAACATTCTTTGATATAAATGAGGAAGCCGACACGTCACTATACTATGGGGAAAGCGTACTGGCGATTGGCAACGCTTTTGGCTATGGCATATCAGTGACATCAGGAATTATATCGGCTCCGATTCGGTATTTTGAGAACGGGTCAACAATAACCGAAGCAATTCAAACCGATGCCGCCATCAATTCGGGAAATAGCGGGGGTCCGCTCGTTAATCTATTTGGTTCGGTCCTGGGAGTGGTATCCTTCAAAATAGTAACCGAAACATCGGAGAATCTTGGATATGCCATTCCTGCAAATGTCGTAATCAATTACATCGATAGTCTGGAAACAGAAATCATCATTTACCTAACAACGGCAAGAGAATACTAAAAAAAGCTAACATATAAATATTTAGATTAAAAAAGGTAAGTGATCACTGTATAATACGGTTATTGAATATGCAAAATCAACGAATGCGATATAGACCCCTTGAAGTCTTGATAAAAAGAGAGAAAAGTGGTAAAATATACATATATAAAGATGTTTTTTCACAAATTTAATCACGTTTGTTTTAATATTGGTGGATTTGAAACTAGATACAATCACACAGTGAGAGGGGCTAGATTATGAATATCGAAAAAAGAACAGAGAAACTGGGAATCATCAGGAAACTAAACAAAATACCGGGAGTGTTGTATGGCAAATCTATTTCACCGATATCGATTCAAATGGATGAGAAAGATTTACGCGAAATATATCGGACAAATGGATTGACACAGACGTTCACAGTAAAACTGGGTAAAGCAAGTCATCAGGTCTATATCAAGAATTTGCAAAAAGATATTGTCAACCGCAGCCTTATTTTAAATGTAGAATTGATGAAAGTAGGCAAGGGCGACATTATCTCTGGTAAAGTACCACTTCACATCATTGGCCGAGAAGCGATTGAACATGCAGGCTATCTCGTCAAAGTAATCGAAGATGAGATAAAAGTCGAATACGAAGCTGGTCAAGGCATCACTAAAATTGATGTCGATATCAGCAATATGAAAGTCACGGAGATGCTCCGAATTAAGGATGTCTTGTTCCCTCAAGGAATCAAAGTCATTGATGATCCTGAAAAAGTGCTTATCCATATCACCGAACAAAGAATCGCCGAAGAAGCACCAATAGTGGCCGAAGAAAAGAGCGAACCTTCTCCAATTGAGGAATCAAAAATCTAAAGTTCTGAAAACCAACAAATCCCAAGAATACTAAATCGCTTAATACCCGTAGGAGAAAATATTAACACTTTTGAGTACTTTACATAAGTGCGCTTTTTCGGTGAAGATTGCCATCCGAGATTATGATAACAAACCGTATTCTTCACCAGCACAAGTATGTTTTTGAAACCCAAAACCATCTGTTTGTTTAATTTTCTTTCAATTATTAGCCAGTTCACAATCTTAAATTATTCTGCTTTTTTATTGTTGATATATCGAAAACAAGCAAAACGATATACCCTATACCTTTCCAGAAAAGTCGCGCAATATTTCAAAATTAGGCCGGTTTTTCGCTACTACATTCCCTTTGATTAAGATTCTTCTCTTCATGGATTATTGCCAGTCTCCTTGACAAAACCTTTGGATAAAAGTATACTGTTTTTTGTTAAGAATCGATTTATTAGAAAGAAGTGATAAACTTGTCCTACCAATCTAAATTTGCCAATACTGATATAGATTATTTGTTTGAAGCGATATTAGCCTTGAGAACGAAGGAGGACTGTTATCGTCTTTTTGAGGATTTATGTACTGTCAAAGAAGTTCGCGACATGGCTCTGCGTTTGAAGGTTGCAAAACTGCTCCACTCGAAAGTGTCATATCAGATTATCATGGGGGAAATTCAGGCCTCAACTGCCACCATTGGGCGTGTCAATAAATCGCTCCGATATGGAGCTGATGGATATAAACTTATTTTTGATCGCCTTTCAAAACCGACAACCGATCAATATCCAACCGTAAAATGATTCTAATGCAAGCAAGAAAAACCTTCGAAAAAATATCATAACTAGAAGCATTCACATTTTTTCGATTGATATGCAAGAGTTGTACTTCTGCTCGCGAATCTATAATTATTATCTATATCTGCCATTCATGCAAAAAGCAAGCACATGCTTGCTTTTTTTTGTCACTAACACACTTCGAGTTATTTTTGTTGAAGATATTTATAAAATTTTAAAGCGTTGACGATTGAAAGAATAATACATAACATGGTTAAGATTAATGCAATAATCACTTTTAATGGTTCATTGACTTCATAGTGAAACAAATAACTCAACAGGGTATATGCTAGAATTGGCAGGTAAGCTGCAAGCAACCCGTATTCGAATCGGTAGAACGATTTGACACTGATGCCTTCTTTCAAAAAGCGTTTTTTGCTAATAACGAATAGAGCGATTCCCATATGCATAAAAATTAACATAATTAGAAACACAGGATACTCTGTAAATTGAAGCGTGGTGATGAATGTGAAAGTCATCACTTCCGCTGTTATGAACAAATAGTAATT
>JAQWBC010000153.1 GCA_028707415.1 Candidatus Izemoplasmatales bacterium | reverse complement strand
ATTTGGTGAATTGTTGAATATAGAATTAAGCAATATTTATGTATTTACACTTATCGCAAATTGTCTTTACCTGCTCAGTATCCAATCCAAAGTCCGACGAGTAGAAAAACTATCGTTAACAATAACGTAATTAACTGAAGAACCCAAGTCCACTTGAACCACTTGCCATAGTTGATACCAGCCATTGATAATCCGATTAGCAAGACTCCATTGGTAGGGTAAAGCATATTTGTATATCCATCACCGAATATGAATGCTAAGATGGCAAGTTCACTGCTATATCCAACCAAAGCCACGAGAGGAATCAACAACGGAATGATTAAATATGCTTTCGCCGATCCCGAGCCGATAAAAAATTCAACGAACAGCACTAGCCCATATATTAGCAAGATTCCTACAACTGGTGTCTGCCCCGAAAGCGCATCAGCCAGATAATATAAGATCGTGTCCATAACATTACCTTGTACAATGATATATTTAACACTAGCAGCCATCATAATTAACAAAACAGCCGGGGCTACTGATAACATCCCCGCCCCAAACTTTTTCAGAGTGAAGCGGAAATCTTTAGTGACTAGATATCCTGCCGTCAGACCGCCAATCAAAAAGGTCAGTGCCATGAACGGAATTGTCGGTAACGAAATGTTAGAAACCAAATCGATAATACTGATTCCGATGATAAAAAACAAGAGAACGATAAACATTGTGACATAAGCTCTGAAAATAGTCGTTTCGTTTTTAAATGCGATTGTGCCATTAACATCAAAATTCCGCGCTTTTTTCTGATCATCTTCAAATGTCAAACTCTTGGTAGGATCTTTTTCAATCTTCTTTGCATGATAAACCAGAAAGCTCGATAAAAGAACATACATCAAGACAAATACAATCAAACGATACCCAACACCCGAAAGAATGTTTATACCCGCGATATCACTGGCAACACCAACAGTAAAGGGATTGGTAATGCCGCTGGCAAAACCAAATCCCGCCGCAAGGACTGTCATTCCGATTCCCGTCAAAGTATCCCAGCCAAGTGACAAAGATAAGATTATCATTATCGGCATTAAAGCAACCGATTCCTCAAAAATACCAAAAAACGCTCCAAAAAGCATAAATGCTAATACAACAATTCGCAAAAGAACGTATTTACGATCTTTAAACCGATTAATTAATCGTTTCAGAATTACGTGGATGCCACCGGTTTTCTCCATCAAAGTGAAGGTTCCACCTAGTATAAGCAAAAACAATGAGATCATAATAATCGACAATCCATCATCAGAACCGAGCACTTCAATTGGCGCCAACAACCATCGCCAGATGGGATAGCCATCGGAAATCGTCGAAAACTCGAAGGTTCCCGAAATAATCAGATTACCATCCCTTTGAAAGGTTCCCGCAGGTATAACATATGTCAAAATCCCCGCCACGATGATGAGTCCAGTCAATATGATGACGACACTTAAAAACCCTTTCTTGGAGATGTTAATAAGTCTGGAATCTTCGTTCATAAATGCCTCCCAATTAATAAATAAATATGTCTTCTAAAAATGCCGATATGATGCACATATAATCTTACTTACATCTCATTTCCAATATGTATTTCATTATACTACTTTGCGAAATCGTGGTAAATGAATCAATGCTTTTTTAAAAGAAAATATTTTTTTACAAACATCATTCCAACTACGACACATTCTTTCATTTTTTTCATTGAAGAATATAAACTGGTTCTTGCTTTGATGTCTCGACAATGATATAATTATCAAGAATAAAATCAATACAATATTATTTAAGAAACAAACGAAAAAATCTTAATTACCACACGATGATAGGAGAAAAAATGAGCGAGATTTTAAGAAAATTCGGGTTGTTTTTTTTGTTATGTACTTTATTTTTGTCCGTTGTTGGTTGTACAAATAACATTACTACGGAATCAACACTGCCATCTGCCATCACCATCAGTATCGATGATGATAGCATTGAGAGCCGTTTGGCAATCGCCGATTTTGATTTATCAGATCTATTTGTAACAGTTTATTTTGCGGATTCCACCACCATCACAGTTCCCGTTAATGATTCGATGATTTCAGCATCCGATTTGGCTAAGTTATCGATACCAGGAACACACAATATTACAATCACGTATTTAGGTCAGAGTACTTCTTTTACGGTTGAACTGGTTGAAAATGAGGTTGCGCTTCGGTTGATGTCGATCTTTGATTTGGGTGTTTCCACCGGCGCAATCACTTGCACATACGAAGAGTGGATTGCTTCGATTAGTGGAGAAGATGGTATCGATGGGAGAGAAATAACTCTCAGAAGCAATGAAGGATTTATTCAATGGCAATATTTCGGTGAAACTTCATGGACTAACTTGATTTCCGTCTCAAGCCTTATTGGAGCGAACGGTGCGAATGGTCGTGAAGTTACTTTCCAGATTGCCAACGGATTTTTGCAATGGCAATATGTTGGTGACACTACATGGACTCCTCTCTTAACTATATCCGAACTAACGGGGAATGACGGCATTACTCCGACAATTTCCATATCTGATGACGGATATTGGGTCATAAATGGTCTTAAAACCGCCTTTTTAGCAGTTCCAACTGCACCAATTGTTTCAACCGTTGACTTTGCTTTTGATTTGAACGGTGGAACGATGGATGCCATTATTGCTTCCCAATATCTTGATATTGTTAAAGGCGACAGTGTTACGCTCCCCATCCCAGAAAAATATGGTTATGTATTTGCTGGATGGTTTACTGGTGACACCATCAATGATGGACAGTTTCTCAACACCAGCGTTGTTATAAAAGACTTGACTTTACATGCTCGTTGGGAAATTGATTATTCCCCAATTGAACTATTGTTATCCACTATAGTTTCCGGAACGAACTATGTAATCAATTTCGACCAGATAGAAAATTATGCCGACGGCTCAGTATTTTCCGAAAAATCGGTAATTACCACAAGTTCTGATGCATCCGGTTGGATTCATCAGAATCGAACAACGTTGTCTTTTGCCGGAGAAGATCAAATTGAAACTGAGGTTTTTTCATCTGTTGTTATTGATGAATATGAGTATTTTTATCTTTCCACGAATTCAACCAAAGATGAAGAAACACAAATCGGACGATCTCTTGCGGACAATGCCGATCGTAAAATGACACTTGATGTGCCAAAAGTAGATTCGCCTTTTGAATACTTTCAAATCGATGATTTCGTTCTTCGTGAAGGTGAATATACATTTGATTATGTTCCTTCCAACGACGGACTTTT
>JAQWBC010000152.1 GCA_028707415.1 Candidatus Izemoplasmatales bacterium | reverse complement strand
AACTTCATGGTCAGACGATTGTTGCCGCTACTAAATACGTCGAAAGTGACGTCATTCGACAATTAGTCAATTTGGGGATTACCAACATCGGCGAAAATGTTGCTCAAGCGCTTTTGAAAAAGCAAGCTGAATTAATCGATTTACCGATTATTTGGCATTTTCTTGGGCATCTTCAAACCAATAAGGTTAAAATGATAATTAATAAAATTATGTACCTTCACTCTTTAGACTCACTTCATCTTGCCCAAGAAATTAATCGCGAGCGAACCCGAACGCTCGATTGCTTTATCGAAGTCAACATTTCCAATGAATTGACAAAAACCGGAATATCTAGCGCGGAATTATCAAATTTTGTTACCACGCTAGCCAAATATGATAAAATAAGAGTAGTCGGACTCATGGGTATGGCTGCCAACACCAATGATTTTACTGTTATTCAACAAAGCTTTAGGAAACTGGCAATCTTGAGAGACGGTATCGAACAAATGCAGTTGCCATATGCTCCTTGTCATTATTTATCGATGGGGATGAGTCATGATTATCAAATTGCCATTGCCTCTGGAGCCACACATCTCCGGCTGGGATCGATATTATTTAGAAATGAGGAATAAATATGAGCGTGTTTTCGCGTAAAAAACCGGAATCGACTTCGGATATCGGCTTTGATTCATTGGAATTCTATCGGATTCAGGATTCAACGAAAATTTATGAATATGCGGAAAAAATCATGCATCGAATCCCTATCGTTGTTAATTTTAGCGATTGTTTGATTACGGAAGCTAATGAAGTTTTGATGTTTCTTACTGGCGTTCTCTATGCTTGCGATGGTGAAATAGTAAAAATCCAAGATAAGATATATCTAATGGCACAGAAAAACGATTTAGAAGGACCGACTCTCAAGCGTTTTATAAGTCAGTACAGTACAAAAAAATAGCCTATGGATATCATCTTACGCCAAATCCTTTACTATGGATATTATATTTTATATGTTTACTATTTTATCATCATTATTCACGTTATTTTAAGTTGGACCCCAATCGTTAAAACTCGATTTTATGCATTTCTGACGCAAATCACTAATCCTTATATGAGTATCTTTCGTCATTGGTTTGTTATCGGAAATCTTGATTTCACCCCCATGCTCGGATTAATCATCTATCAAGTGATTTTAGCTTTTATCGCCAGTGTTCTCTAACCTTTTACGATTAAACTTGTTATTTGTCGTAAAGTTTGGTATAATCATCATAATCATTAAATCGATGACCGGGACAAGACAAAATCGTCAAACCCTTTAGAGAACGGACGAATGGTGAAAGTCCGTATGTTATGAAATTGTTATCCCCCGCGAGAGAATTATTGAATTTTATAGTAAATAATTCCGCTTGCCAGCGTTAAAGGCATTTAAGTGCTAGTTTTCTAGAACAAAGGTGGTACCGCGGTGTAAATCGTCCTTTTTAGGCCGATTTTTTTATTTTTAGACAAAAAGAGGGATTATTATGGAAGAAAAAAGAAGTTATAAAAACACGTTGCTAATGCCCGAAACTGAATTCCCCATGCGTGGAAATCTGGGTGTCAAAGAGGTCGAGATTCAAAAGTGTTGGGAAGATATCGATTTGTATGCCGCTCGTCTACAAAAAAACGAAGGACACCCTTATTATGTGCTCCATGATGGCCCTCCCTACGCTAATGGCAGTATCCATACTGGACACGCCTTAAACAAGTCATTGAAGGATTTTATTTTGCGGTATAAAAGTATGTCCGGATTTTATGCACCCTATATTCCCGGATGGGACACTCATGGCTTGCCAATTGAAAACGCTTTATCAAAGGACCGAAAAGTCAACCGGAAATCGATGTCGATTGCCGATTTTCGGAAACTATGCGAACAATATGCACTTGAACAAGTATCCATTCAACGAAAACAGTTTCGGCGTTTGGGTATTTTAGGCGATTGGGATCATCCCTATATCACTCTTGACAAACATTATGAGGCCTCACAAATCCGTTTGTTCGCGACGATGGCGGAAAAAGGATTGATTTATAAAGGCTTAAAACCAGTATATTGGTCACCATCAAGCGAATCGGCATTAGCTGAAGCCGAGATTGAGTATTATGACGTCTCATCACCTTCAATTTTTGTGGCGATGAAGTCAGTGAAAACTAACGGCGTTTTTCCCAAACTAACGGAGTTTTTAATTTGGACGACCACCCCTTGGACAATCCCGGCAAACATGGCGATTTGTGCTGGCCCCAGTATCGAATATGTGTTGGTAAAAACCGATAATAATCGACTCTTTGTCGTGGCAAAAAATCGTCTTGATGTCTTAAAAGAAACGTTTAAATGGACAAAAGTCGAGATTCAAAAAACCGTATTAGGAGCGGATTTAGAAGGCATGACATATAAGCATCCGCTCTATGATCGGATATCTCCTCTCATCTTGGGAGAACACGTCACCACCGAAGATGGAACGGGGCTTGCTCATACGGCGCCAGGGCATGGTGAAGACGATTTCAATGTTGGCCAAAAATATCATCTAGATGTTTTTTGTCCCGTCGACTCTCGTGGATTCATGACAAGCGATGCTGGTCCTCGTTTTCAAGGCTTGTTTGTGGATGATTGTAACGGCGAAGTCATTAAAGCGTTGACAGAAGTCGATGCTTTAATCAAAGTATCTTCCATTCAACATAGTTATCCCCATGATTGGCGAACGCATCAACCAGTTATTTTTCGGGCAACACAACAATGGTTTGCCTCCATAGAAGCATTAAAAACGGATATTCTAAAAGCTATTGAAACTGTTAAGTGGTATCCGACTTGGGGTGAAGTTCGGATTGCAAATATGATTAAAGACCGCGAAGCCTGGTGTATCTCAAGGCAAAGAGCTTGGGGCGTACCAATTCCGATTTTTTATTCTGAGAAAAATACACCCATCATTGATAAAAGTGTCATCGATCATATCGCGGACATCTTTGAACATGAAGGTTCGAATGCCTGGTTTGAAAAAACCGCTACGGATCTGTTGCCTAGAGGCTTCACTCATCCTGATAGTTTCAATAATATCTTTACTAAAGAAACCGACATCATGGATGTATGGTTTGACTCGGGAACGAGTCATCACGGAGGAATGCTCGACAAAGGTCTTCCATATCCCGCGGATTTATACCTCGAAGGATCGGATCAATATCGGGGCTGGTTCAACTCCAGCCTAACAACCGGTATCGCATGGGTATGAGCCAGCGTGCAATGGCAGTTTATAATAAGAATTTGGACGAGTGCCGCGATTGTCAATAGC
>JAQWBC010000012.1 GCA_028707415.1 Candidatus Izemoplasmatales bacterium | reverse complement strand
CTGAACCGCTCAAGCCGCTTTAAAAATCGCCATAGATTTGGTCAAAGAAGGCGTTTTAAATGAAAAAGAAGCTTTGCTAAAAGTCGAACCCAAGCAACTCGACTCACTATTACATCCGCAATTTGATCCGGAAGCATTAAAAAAGGCCCCCATTATCACCACTGGTCTTAATGCTTCACCAGGAGCGGCAACTGGACACATCGTTTTCACTGCCGAAAGAGCCGCTATCTTAGTTAAAGAAAATAAATGGCCAGTCGTTTTAGTTCGTGAGGAAACTTCTCCTGAAGACATTGAAGGTATGGTCATCGCCAAGGGAGTATTAACCGCTCGTGGGGGTATGACAAGCCATGCAGCTGTTGTTGCTCGTGGCATGGGAACTTGTTGCGTCGCCGGAGCTAGCGAAATTCACGTCAATGCCGAAGAAAATTACTTCACATTGAACAAAAAACGGTATAACGAAGGCGATTGGATTTCTTTAGACGGATCCACGGGTCGAGTATATGGTGAACAGATTAAAACGATTGATGCAACTATTTCCGATGATTTTGCGACATTAATGGCTTGGGCTGACAAATACCGGGCTTTGAAAATCAGAACCAACGCCGACAATCCTCGTGATGCTCGTGTTGCATATAAGTTTGGTGCTGAAGGCATTGGACTATGCCGGACTGAACATATGTTTTTTGATGCTGATCGTATTCCTGCTGTTCGCGAAATGATTATCTCAAGCACTTTAGAACAAAGACAAGTCGCTTTAGCAAAAATCATTCCGATGCAAAAAAAAGACTTTATCGGCTTATATGAAGAAATGCACGGATTCCCAGTTACCATTCGGTATTTGGATCCACCTCTACACGAATTTTTACCAACCTCAAAAGAGGACATCGAAGCTTTAGCAAAAACCATGGGCAAAACCTATGATGATTTACGCAAAACCGTCGAATATCTCCATGAAACTAACCCCATGCTCGGTCACCGAGGAGTCAGGTTGCTCGTTACCTATCCGGAAATCGCCGTCATGCAAACAACAGCGGTCATTGAAGCCGCCATTGAAGTTAATAAACGGGGCGGTTCGGTAATTCCCGAAATCATGATCCCGATTATTTGTGATCAAAAGGAATTCAAATACGTCAAGGACATTGTTATTAAAACCGCTGATGAGATTATCAAAGCCGCTGGCGTTAAGTTAACTTACTCTGTGGGAACGATGATTGAAATCCCCAGAGCCGCTTTACTCGCTGACGAGATTGCTAAAGAAGCCGAATTCTTTAGTTTTGGAACCAACGATCTCACGCAGATGACTTATGGATTCAGTCGCGATGATGCCGGGAAATTCTTGGGCGATTATTATACCAAAAAAATATTCGAATCTGATCCATTTGCCCATGTCGATACCAAAGGTGTTGGTAAACTGATGCAAATGGCTTGCGATTTGGGTAGAGCTGTCCGTCCGGACATTAAACTTGGAATTTGCGGAGAACATGGTGGCGATCCGGTTTCGGTCGAATTCTGTCACAATATCGGTTTATCTTACGTTTCATGCTCACCATTCCGAGTTCCTTTGGCACGATTGGCCGCCGCTCACGCCAATATTAAGAATCCTAGATAAAAAAATCACTGAAAATATTGTAAAACTACCCCTTATGGCTGATAAGACCAATAAATAATTGGCTATCCGACTTTAAGGGGTTTTTTAATAGAATTATTTTAAATGTAATTTCAACTCAAAAAATCAAAATAAATCGATAATATAAATATATAAAAAAAAGACGATAAGTATCTAGAAGAGGTTAATAAAACCCGGTTTTAGCCAATCTATCACATGTTTTGCTTTTCTTGACAAAGTACTTCTTATTATTTATAATAAGTTTGTAGTCCATCGTTTGGAAATCACTCAACTGCGAAGCACATTTTTTTCTAGGGAGTCAAGGTTTGTCCTGTGTTGAATGCCCAATTGTTTGGGAATCCTAAGGGTCAAACAAGAGACACCCACTTATGAGGGGTAGCTAATTGTCTGCTCGAGTGATTTCCAAATGGGGGACTACTTTTTTTTTTTTTATTTGGTGATTCGCTCGTAACAATGTTATAATTAAAGCATAATATCGAAGAAGGGTTGGTCTCTTTATGAGTTTATTACTTAATGAATTAACGATGCTTAATGCCATTCCTGCCAACGAAAAGCAGGTCAGAAATTATTTTTTCAAACAAGTCAAAGATCTTGCGGAAGTCAGTTACGATAATATTGGCTCAATCATAGCCAAAAAAATCGGAAATCCTGATGGGCCACGAATTATGGTCGCAGGTCATATGGACGAGATTGGTTTTATCGCCAGTGAAATTACCAAAGAAGGATATATAAAATTCATTCCGGCCGGTGGTTGGTGGGGCCATGTCGTCTTGTCCCAGCAGTTTACCCTTTCAACTAAAACGGGGGGCGAGTTGCTTGGTGTTGTCGGATCCAAACCCCCACACATTCTCTCAGCCGAAGAAAAAACCAAAGTTGTTGATTTGAAAGATATGTATCTTGATATCGGTGTCGCATCAAAAGAAGAAGCTGAAAAAGCTGGTGTTCACGTTGGTGATATGATTACTCCCTATATTCAGTCACGCCCGCTTACCAATCCCAAGTATTTATTGGCAAAAGCTTTTGATAATCGCATTGGTGTCGCTTTGGCGATTGAGGTGTTACGAAATCTCCAAACCGAAAAACATGAAAACATCTACTTTGGCGTAGGTACGGTTCAAGAAGAAGTTGGTTTACGGGGAGCAGGAACGGCCGCAAATAAAGTCATTCCTGATATCGGAATTGCTCTTGACGTCACGATCGCTCATGATTATCCCGGCGGTTCAAAAGAGACTGAACTTGGTAAAGGACCATGTTTAATGTTTTACGATAGTTCGATGGTTGGTCACGTTGCCCTTCGCGAGTATGTCATTGCTATGTGCGAAGAATTACAAATTCCATATCAATTAAGTTTTCTTCGTGCTGGCGGCACCGACGCAGGAAAAATGCACGTATCCCATTCAGGATGTCCGTCCATTGCCATATGCCTAGCAAGCCGATATATTCATTCGCATACATCAATTATTCATGAAGATGATTATAATAATGCAGTTAAAATCGTTACGGAACTTGTCAAACGTTTGGATCGAAAGACGGTAAACGCTATAACGTTTGATTAATAATCGGTCTTAAACCAAATCAAAGGTCATCATAAAGATCAATTTGATTTGGTTTTTTTATGTAAAAATTGAGTTTTATTGCATAATTATCCTTCCAATGATACAATATCCGCTAGGTGATGAAGATGCTTCGAATAATATCTGGAAAGTACAAGGGCAGAAAAATTAAAGAAGCAAACCTTGCTTTTACCCGGCCAACCACCGACAAAAACAAGGAAATGATTTTTAATATTTTAGGTCAGTATTTTGCTGATGGAACTTGTCTTGACTTATTCGCCGGGAGTGGCGCCCTAGGAATTGAATCTTTAAGTCGCGGGATGACTTTTGTTGATTTTGTCGATACAAATAATGAGGCGATCAAAGCGATTCGCCTTAACCTTCTAGCATTAAACATCCCCATTGGAGCCACTGTTTCTGTTCATCATCAAGATTATTCGCGCTTTTTAGATGATCACCGACAACAACGCTACGATTTGATTTTTTTGGATCCGCCTTATGCCTCCGGGTTTCTATCTTTAGCCATCTCTAAAATCGCCAATTACCAAATCTTGTCGCCTAACGGTGTGATTGTCGCTGAAAATGACAAATTAAATCCGAACGTTTCCGAATTTAATGATATAATATTATTTAGAGAGGTTGTTACTGGTAACACTAAGTTTTTATTTTATCGATGGAGGGAATAATATGAGAATCGGTTTTTATCCTGGCAGTTTTGACCCGATTACGTATGGACATATTGACATTGTCAACCGAGGGGCAAAACTTTTTGATAAGCTCTATGTGGCTATCTCATGCAATCCTAATAAAAAAACGATGTTTACGGATCAAGAACGGCTTCTAATCGTTAAAGAAGTATTAAAGGACATTCCTAATGTTGAAGTCATAAAATCGGATATTTTAACAGTCGAGCATTGTAAACAACTGGGCGCAACCCATATTTTACGCGGACTTAGGGCGGTAACCGACTATGATTACGAGTTCCAATTGACCAATTTCAACCGTCAAATTTCCAATGATATTGATACCGTTTTTTTAATGACTGAAGGCAAATATTCTTTTCTTTCATCTTCCTCAGTCCGTGAATTGGCAATTTTCAAGGGTGATGTAACTCCCTTCGTACCCAAAGTGGTTCAAGAAGCAATTCTAAAAAAAATAAAATAATTTCCAGAAAAAAGCGGCAGATCAAATGATCATACCGCTTATTTTTTTAGTCAATAAAGACATAGTCCTTTAGATAATCAATGAAAGCTGTTTTCGATGCAAATATTGATTCTTGATCATATCCATTAACTTGAGATATGATTTCCCCTGCAGAAACGATAACGAATGTTGGCGTGATGTTATAGGGAATCAAAGAATTAGTAGTTTGAAAGTCATCGCCTTCCTCAATTCGATAAACACAAATTTCGTAACCAGTAATGATTTCCTTTAAGATTAGGTCAAAGGTCTGACAATCCAAACACAAATCATTGGAAATCAAAACCACAAAATCCTCGTCATCATCGAAAAGAGTTGCTAAATCGTCGGAACTGATACTGATGAAATCTTGAGCACCAATCGCATCGATATTGATGCGATCGTTATTGACACAACCGGTGACAGCCAAAGCCATCAACAATAAAGTTAAATACAATATTAGTTTCTGGAAAATCAGTTTCACAATGTTTCATCAGCTTTTATTGGTGTATTTGTTTGGATTTCTTTGATTTTATTTAAGGAATAATATAATGGAATTATGATAAGTAAAGCCATTATCGCCGCTGCTAAAAAGATCATTGATGTAGGAATATCTTTAATTTGATTGTATTCGTTGACATATGTCATGCCACTGCCCTTGATAACCGTTGACCCAATAAACGGTCCAATCACCATCGGAATTAAAACATAGAAAATCATCCTTATACCCTGGAAATGACCAACTTTGTCTTTAGGTGTCAAATCACGGATCTTGGCACCAATGATAGTTGTAAAAACCAAATTGCCTGCCATCATCACAAATCCAGCAACGCCAACCCAAAACGGATCACGAACGAAGAATAGCATTACAAGACCGATGATAAAAACCCCTAAACTGGGATAGAACAATTTATATAGGATTGTCGATTTTACCAAGATACTAAGCAATAGACTGACAATGGAAGCCGATAGAATTACGACACCCAAAAGCAACGCATAATTGTCAATTCCAAGAAATTGTTGAATGTAGATGATAAAATATGGCATATATATTTGAGTTGCGATGCCAAACAAGGCAAAGGCAACAAAAGTTGTATATAATACCGGATGTTGTTTAATCGTTGAGGGTTTAAATCCATATATCAATTCGTGCCAATATTGACCTTTTGGTTTTTGAACATGGGAGTCGTTAATCAAGAAAAAGCCGACGATACCTCCAATTGTAACCAAACCGCCAAGAATAAAGAAGAAGGTTGGCCAATTATCCGATTTAGTCAGTCCATCGAAAGCCCCAAAAATCAAAAGTAAGGCAAATAAGGGCAGGATTGCTAATAATCCTTCGACTTTTGGGCGATTAATGTCGTCGGTAATGTCAGTCACCCACGCATTAAAGGCACTATCGTTTGCGGACGAACCAAAGAAGGTCATAATACAATCCATGACTATAACAGCCACGACACCAATCATAACAGCATTGGCGGTTGGAAAAATCGCTTCGATGTTAGTCGTTGAAATGAAACCAAATGATAATGTCGAAAGTCCCCATAACACATAACCCAAGCAAATGAATATTTTGCGTTTGCCGACTTTATCAGAGAGAGCTCCCATCAACATTGTCGTAATGGTAGCGATGATAGCACTTGCGGTGACCATCAAAGCGATGGCATTGGTATCTCCGGATATTGTGTCATACAAAAAAAGATTGAAATACATGTTTTCAATTACCCAAGCGATTTGACCAAAAAGCCCAAACATGACAATCGAAATCCAAATTCGCGAACTTAATTTGCTTTGTTTCATGCGTATCCTCCACTTAAGTGACAGTCACTTTTTCGAAATGATTATACCATATTAACTGAAGCAAATAAATAGAAAATCAAAAACCATTTGTAATTCGATAAATGCTTTATGCGATGCAAAATAGAAGCAAAAACCGCAGCTACCTTTCTTTTTTATAGCCAATTATGTATAATATGAATATGTTTAGGCGGTGGTAATATGAATGATTCCGAAAAAGAATACCGACTCATAAAACCGAAGATGCTTAAGAAAGATTTATATCTGATTGACCTTGACCGTCCTAAAGAAGTTAACACGACAATCCCCGCAATTATAGTTGATATGGGGGAGATGACTTTAATTGGGATTGGTCCAATAACCGATATAAATCTGATAATTGACCAGATTCGCCAAATTTTGCCACTTGACTGTTTAAAATATATCATCGTTCCCTCGGCTGAAAGCCATCTAGTTGAGGCGATGAATGCCTTTTCGTTGGTTGGAGCCGTTCCTACCGTTGTGGCCGAAGCAAAAGTTGTTAGTTTATATGATTATGATGCATATGGATGGTCAATTATCCTAGTTAATCAAACAAATTATCAACTAGTTTTGAAGTCGGGTCGAATTCTTTCTTTTATTAGGACACCATTTGTTTTTACACCCGGAGCTTTCATGACGCTTGATTCGTATGGTAAGACTTTGTTTGCCAATTATTTATTTGAAACGACCAAAAAGAACCTTGAGCCATTCAATCAAAATGAATACATTCATCATTTATTGTCATTTTATCAAAATTACGTGCCTAGCACTGATTTTGTTCGACCCGTTGTCAATCAGATTTTAAATCTTGATTTTGATATTTGTCTAACTCAATCCGGAAATCTTTTCGATCGAGAAACGGTGCGCTTTTTTTGTTTGGAACTAAAGGCTTTTGAATTTTATAATAGTAATATTTATATTGCTAATGTTATTGATAATCAACGCATTATAAATTATGAAACAATCTGTTCACAAATCTTTCAAAAATTGAAAACCATTTTTGGTTATGAAGCCACAATCGAAGTGTGTCAAACCCCAGAATATACCGTTAATCTTGAAACCCTGGAGATCATCTCTTCCATAACTCACGGTCCTAAACTTTGGCATAAAATCTTTGAAATTATTTATCTTCGCAAAGGTCTTTCTTGGATTGTCGTGTTGGAACCACTGGTTAAAAAGTTAGTCACCACCTTTGATTTACCTATGCCACTAACTTATCAATCGACACTTGTAGAGACGGAGAAAAAAATTGTAGAACTGGACTCTGAAAAAGCAGATCTCCAAGCAAAAGTCGCAACTTTAGAAAATCGACTCAAAGATACAATGGAAAAAATGATAAAGGACCCTTTGACACACAATTATAATGAAATGTTTTTGCAAAAGCATTTACAAGAAGAAATACTACATATCAATTTTGATCGGCCTTTAGCCATCGATTTTCATCTATTCTATATCCAAATCGATAATATTCTGACGATTAATTCTAAATATTCAGTTCGAACCGGAGATGAAACTCTTAGAAATCTCGGTTATTTATTGGAACAAATAAAAAATCCTGAGGATTTGTTAATAAAACGGAACGGTCCCGGATTCATTTTGTTTATTGAAGATATGGGTCTTCGGCAGGCATCCGAATTGGCACAGAAGATTCAAAACGCTGCCAAGGATTCCGACGCCTTTATCGAACCGATATCGTTATCGGTCGCGATTGTCAGGCTGTCTGAATTTGTCAATTTAAAAGATGGATATCAAATTTGTGAACAGATGCTTACTATCGGAGAAACCCGTATCAAGGCCGCTTCACGAAGTACAAATGTAATCATCGATCATACTTCTATAATTAAAAAAGGAATGACTGGCAAATTATTGATTGCTGATAACGAAGAAATTAATTTACGGTTATTGACAGCACTATTTTTTAACGAAAATTATGAGGTAATGACGGCTAATGATGGCATTGAAGCACAAAAACTTGCTGAATCAATGGCCTTTGACGCGATAATTGTTGAGCGAACAATTGCTAAGCTTGATGGTATGCAACTGAAACAGAATCTAAACCAAACAACAATCAATGGCAAAACACCATATATTTTACTGACATATAATAAGAATCCCGACATTGTCATTCGTGCAAATCAAATTGGCATTAATCTTGTCATTCAAAAACCGGTTATCTTCGAAGAAATCGCCGGATTTATCGACCGAACCTTAAAAAAGGGAGGCCGGTAGGATGACGCTTGATACGATATTATTGCTTCTCATATTGCTTATAAGTGGCGAAATTCTATTAGTCATAGCAGTAATTTTAAACAAGTTACATATCAAAAATAAAGCAGTAAAGATTAAAAATGCTGAAACGTATTTAATTAATCGATATTTTAAAAACGAATCGGTGACATCAGAGTTTTCTCCTTCTCTTCTTATTCGTGTTTTTGTTCGTTTATCAGAACAAGTACAGCTTTCTTTAGAACAATGGGAAAAAGCTTTCCGCGACTTTGATAATTTCGGAATCATCAAAAAATATCAAAGAGATTTGAATTCGATTTTTATTCTTAAACGAAAACAAGCAATCTTTTTTTTATCATACTTCCTAACGACAAATGTACAAATAGCGTTGCTTAGAAGGTTAAGAATCGAAAAGATTGATCATGTGAAGATTTTTCTGGTCAATGCATTAAAAAACAACATGGACCAATCGACTGTCCAAACATTTATTGACAGTATCGTTGGTAGCCGTCGTTTTTACCAATCACGGATTATTGAAATCATTAAATCGCACTTTTTATCATCTCACACCCATTTCCCGGATATTTATAATCGTTCCGAAATAGAAATTAAGGAATTATTTGTTGACTTAGCCGAAAGTCTCTATAATCAGGATTTTATTCCGCCACTACAAAATGAACTCGGAATCATCGAAAACCATTTATCGGGAAAACTTAATCCCGCATATACAAAGATGCGATTGCCACGAATCAATCGCTTATATCATCATATATTGTCAGTACTAACGAATGTTTACGGCTATAATCTCGATGCGGATAAATACATCAATAATTCTGATTCAGAAGTTGTCCATATTGCTTTAGAATCGATGGCGAAAACGAAAACATTTGACCAGATTCTATATATTTTGCATTCTGCGGATAATACAAGTAGCGATGAATTTCGTATCCGTGCAATCACTAAAATAATTGATACCAATAAAATGTATTTTGACAAAATGATCGAATTAACCAATGATTATTTGCCTTTGTCTCAAAAACAGATTGTTGCCAAAATTCTTGTCCTACGTGTTGAATATTTAATCTTAAAATTGTTTGCATCGAATTCAGAACAACTGAAAATGATTATTGCTATGATTATTGAATCACAATCAACGGCCGATTTAATCAGCTTCCTTAATCGCAATCGCAATCACCAAATCGAAACAACCATGATAAATATTATTAAACCTATTGCTCAAGCAAATCCTGTCTTCTTTCAAGAATTAAATGATTATCTTAATTCTGAATTATTTCATAAAATGGGATTTGTTAAAACGCAAACAAAACCATTAGAAAAGCCGCGATCAGGACCGGAAAAATCCAAGATTCGCTGGTTAATACCCATAATATTCGTCGCTTTTATGTTAATGCCAATGGTTTTCGTTATCGCCAGGTATTCGATGTTCTCGACTTCAACATTAGCACAGATTGGCACCGAATACATTGTATTGATGAATGAAGTGTTCGTGTTCTATTACCTTTCCATCAACTGTATCTACATTATTTTAGCTTTATTATCCACATACGGTGCGAATCGACAAAGCCGTTTATGGCGGATAAAAAGCAAATCAATGTTATTTCAAAAAGGAATGCTCGCTTCAATCTCAATCATTGCTCCTGCCTATAATGAAGAAATGTCAATCGTCGAAAGTGTCAATTCTTTGCTTAACCTGAATTACCCTGATTTTGAAGTTATTGTCATCAATGATGGGTCTAAAGATGCAACCCTTGAACGACTCATTGACCATTTTAAGTTAGAACGAAAGAATGTGCCCTATAACGAACTATTGAAAGCCCGTCCAATAAAAGCCATTTTTAAAAACAAATACTATCCGAATTTGACTGTTATTGACAAAGCCAATGGTGGGAAAGCAGATGCCTTGAATGTGGGAATTAATCTTGCTAAAAGTGATTATATCTGCGGAATAGACGCTGATTCCATATTAGAGTCTGAATCGTTACTCAAATTAATGTCCTCGATGCTTGATCATGATAAAATCACACTTGCCCTCGGCGGTTGTATCTTTCCTGTAAACGGATGCGAAGTCGATCATGGTCAAATTGAATCAAAAGGCTTATCTAAAAATCTTTTAGCACGGTTACAAACCATCGAATATTTGCGCGCTTTTTCACTGGGACGCGTTGGTTGGTCCGTAATTGATTCATTGTTGATTGTCTCAGGTGCCTTTGGTTTATTTGAAAAACAAATTTTGATCGAATGCGGTGGCTATTTAACGCAAAGCACAAAAGAAAAGGACACCGTTGGTGAAGATATGGAATTGGTGGTCAGAATCACTCGCCAAGCTTATGATACCAATCTCCGATTTCGGATCGACTATATTCATAACGCGGTCTGTTATACTGAAGTGCCAGAAGAAACTAAAAGTTTATTAAAACAACGGAATCGTTGGCAACGAGGTTTGGTTGATATTCTGTCGTATCACCGAAAAATGATCGGAAATGCTCACTATAAACAAGCCGGCTTAATCGCAACTCCTTATTTCTTTTTCTTTGAAATGTTTGGTCCCATGCTCGAAATTCAAGGATATCTCGCCGTGGCTATCGGACTTATTTTTGGATTATTGACAATCAACATTATTATATTGCTGATGATTGTCACTATGCTTATGGGAATTGTTCTATCGTTACTAGCGCTTCTCGTCACGGAACACGATTCGATATGTTTATCAATTAAAGACACACTTTTATTAATATTAATCGCAATTTTTGAAAACTTTGGATGGCGTCAATTTATGGGAATGTATCGAATCAAAGGTGTTTTCTCTTCGTTAAAAGACACCAATGCTTGGGGAACAGTCAAACGTGTTGGCTTTACAAAATAAACCGTATTGAGACGGTTTTTTTGTTATAACCGTTTGACCATTTTTAATAGATACTTTGCATATAAACAAGGGAAACTACGGCCGATTTCCCTTTACAAAACCATTGATGCGTATTATAATAATCTATGCGCATGACTTGGTAGCTCAGCTGGATAGAGCAACGGCCTTCTAAGCCGTCGGTCAGGAGTTCGAATCTCCTCCAAGTCGCCATTTGTTACTTGCGTCTGTCAAAGACCTTGGCAGACTTTTCTTAAAAAAATGACTTCATACTGTTTTTCGAAGTTGACCCGATAGCTCAGCTGGACAGAGCAGCGGCTTCCTAAGCCGTCGGTCGTAGGTTCGAATCCTATTCGGGTCGCCATTCTTCCTTTGACCAGTTCTTATCCGATTGTATCCTTGACGATGGCTTTCAGCCTTCTGAAATAAAGCATTATATTAACATGGCTCGATAGCTCAGCTGGATAGAGCAACGGATTCCGGATCCGTCGGTCGCAGGTTCGAATCCTGTTCGAGTCGCCACGAATTCTAAAGGCTAATTATTTTAATAGCCTTTTTATTTTGTTTTCTGCAAAGAATATAATTTTATTTGTTTAGATGATATAATTAAATATGATGATTACTTTCCCGTTCATCGCCGAATTTTCACAAACCCGGGAATTCGAGAAAGGATGGATATGAATATTGAAAAAATGATTAGTGAAATGACTTTAAGGGAAAAATGTGCGCTCTTAGTTGGTTTAGATTCCTGGCACACATATTCAATTCCTCGATTAAACGTTCCTTCAATTATGATGGCTGATGGTCCGCATGGTTTACGTAAACAACTTCAATCAAGCAATGATGTTCAAGCTAATGAAAGTTATAAAGCCGTCTGTTTTCCCAATGAAGTTACCGTAGCTTGTAGTTTTGATCCCCAAGTTGCATATCAAATGGGTAAAGGAATTGCCATGGAATGTCTTAACAAGGATGTTCAAGTGCTTTTAGGCCCAGGATTAAATATCAAACGCAGCCCTCTTTGTGGTCGTAATTTTGAATACTATTCTGAAGATCCGGTTTTAACGGGAGAGATGGGGGCTGGATTCGTTCGGGGAATTCAATCAAAAAATGTGGGCGCATGTATTAAACATTATGCCCTCAATTCCCAAGAGTCTTATCGAATGATATCCAATTCCGTTGCCGATGAACGAGCTTTTTACGAAATATATACCAAAGCTTTTCGTCGGGCGGTTCAAGAAAACCCGGCAATGGTTATGTGCTCTTATAACAAAATTGATGGCATCTATGCTTCAGAAAATCGTCGAGTTTTAAACGATGTTCTTCGCCAAGAGTTCGGTTTTCAAAATGTTATTGTATCAGATTGGACAGCAACCAACGAACGGGATAGTGCATTAAAGGCTTCCCTTGATTTAGAAATGCCGGGACACAAATATTCAATTCGTCGTTTAGAAAAAGCTTTTAAAAAGGGTATCATCTCAATGGAAGAAATTGATGCTTCGGTCGGACGAATTTTACAATTAGTCGCAACGAAAATTAACAATCGGATCGAAGATTTCGATTTGGCTCTTAACCACGAACTTGCTAAAAAGATCACAGCCGAATCGCTAGTGTTACTTAAAAATGATAATCATGTATTACCGCTTTTAGGCAGTGAAAAAATAGCTATTATCGGTCAAATGGCAAAAAAAGTTCGGTATCAGGGCGGTGGATCAAGTCATATCAACCCCTTCAAAGTTATTTCGATGCTTGATTGTTTGCCTTTGGAAACTAATTATGTATATGGTGATGGGTATCGTCTCGATGGTGATGGATATGATTTTCAATTAATCGAAGCAGCAAAAACGTTAGCTATCGGTAAAGACAAAGTAATTTTAGTGATTGGGCTAACGGATTTATACGAATCCGAAGGCTATGACCGCAATCATCTTGATTTACCGAAAGGGCATACTGAATTAGTAAAAGCAGTTTTACAAGTCAACCCCAATGTCATCGTTGTTTTGCAAATAGGATCACCAATCTTGATGCCTTGGCTAAGCGATGTAAAAGCGGTTTTGAATACTTATTTAGTTGGCGAAGCGGGATCATCAGCTGTCGTTGATGTATTATATGGTAAAACCAACCCAAGCGGTCGACTTGCGGAATCATTCCCCGCCCGACTTGAAGATACACCCTGTTATCACGATTATGCTCTCGGTAATGGCGATGCTTGTTACAAGGAGAGTATTTATGTGGGATATCGTTATTATTCGTCTATTGGCCTAAAAACGCTGTTTCCCTTTGGGTACGGAATCAGTTATACTACTTTTGAATATCGTGATTTGACACTATCCACAAGTAAAATGAAAGTCCCGGGAAAAATTAATGTCTCAGTGTATGTGAAAAATACCGGTCAAGTCCCCGGAAAAGAAGTCGTCATGCTTTTTATTAAACCAGATCAATCTCATCAATTCAAACCCAAGCACGAATTGCGTAAATTTACCAAAATCATGTTATCCCCGGGTGAGGAACAATTGGTAAGTTTCGAACTGACCGATGCT
>JAQWBC010000151.1 GCA_028707415.1 Candidatus Izemoplasmatales bacterium | reverse complement strand
CAAAGGGATTGCCCAAGTTTCGGCCACGGATAGTGGATTCATCACCTCCGTCGATTCGTATGTTAACGGAACGAACAGTAGTTACTGGATGGGATACATCAATGGTGATTCCCTGCTTGTAGGTGCGAATTCGTCTCAAGTACGCAACGGAGATTATGTTCAACTGCTTTTTGAAACTGTTTCATGGTAATTTGAATCAATAATAAGATTTAATAAATCGACGATGATTTCATCTGTGAACCGAGCTCTTGATAATAATGATAAGAGCTCGGACGCGGACGTCGAAAGGATGGGAAAACTTGAAAAAATTACTGGCTTTGAGCTTAATCCTTTTAAGCATCTTTAGCTTTGTCGGTTGTGGTGATTTAACAAACATGACAACTATCGATGGAGAAACTACTACTGACGATGGGATACTTAAAATTGTTCTTTTAGTCAACGGCAACCTCGGTGATATGTCGTTTTTTGATTCTGCGAATTCGGGAATCGATCGTCTGAATGCCGAATACGGTGATACTATTGACGCTAAGACGATTGAAATGGGAACAAACCAATCAGGATGGGAGACAACGCTTTATCGGGTCTCACAACAGGACTATGACCTTATTATCTGCGCTACTACCCAGATGCGCGAATCACTTCAAAAAGTTGCCAACCGTTATCCCGAAAAGGATTACGTGATTTTTGACACGGAAATTCAAGATGGACTTGCGGCAAATTATCCCAATGTCCATTCAATTTTGTTTCGCCAAAACGAAGGTGGATTTCTTGCCGGTGTTCTGGCGGCGGCCATGGCAAATGGCACATCAGGAATGGCTTCCCCTGTCATTGGCAGCGGTAACGTTGGTTTCATCGGCGGTATGCGCAACGATATCATCTATGATTTCGCTGTCGGTTATGCGTCCGGTATCGCATATGAAAATTCGAGAACATCGACTCAGGTTACCTTGACTAATTCTTTCGTTGGCAACTTTAACGATTCCACTCAAGCAAAAGCTTTAGCTTCGGTACAGTATACTAATGGTGCGGATGTTATCTTCGCCGCGGCTTCACAAGCTGGTCTTGGTGTCATCGATGCTGCTCAAACTAAAACCAAATACGTGATCGGTGTTGACTCGGATCAATATCTCTACTATGAAGATTCGAATCCGACTCGGGCAAATCTAATCATTACTTCCGTTCTCAAAAAAGTCGGGGATGTTATATATAATACTGTTCTTCAATATCAAGCTGGAACACTCGAATTCGGGAAATTGGTAAGTTATGGTCTTTCCGAAGGGATTATCGATCTCGCCAACAACGCAAACTATATTGCCAAAGTTCCACAAGCTTTGCGCGATCGCCTCGAAGCCTTAAAAGCCGAGATTATATCCGGCGAACTTGATGTCACGTCGCGTTTTGATCTTTCATTAGCGGAAATCGAAGCCTTGTTCAATGATCTCGAATAAATAAAGGAGCAATCACCATGTCCAATCCGATTCTGCAGATGCATGGCATTTGCAAGTCATACGGTCCGGGAATCATTGCCGCGGACGGTGTAAACTTTAGCGTCAATTCCGGTGAAATTCATGCCCTTGCCGGTGAAAACGGTGCTGGCAAAACTACCTTAATGAAGATACTTTTCGGAATGGAAAAACCGCAAAAAGGCGAGATTTTCATTCGCGGACAACTGGCAACAATCACTGATGCCAATAAAGCGATGCAATTTGGTATTGGTATGGTTCATCAACATTTCATGCTCATCGACGAACTAACCGTCGCGGAAAATGTCGTTATTGGAATTGAACCGAAGAAGCATGGCCTTTTTGATCGTGAGGCCGCTTCTCAACTTGTCAAAGAAATGGCAGAAAAGTATAATATGCCCGTCAATCCGGAAGCACTTATCCGTGATTTGAATGTTGCAAATAAGCAGAAAGTCGAAATTCTTAAGGTACTGGCGCGTAATGCTGATATCATTATCCTTGATGAACCTACAGCTGTTTTGACTCCTCAAGAGACAAAACGCTTTTTTGAACAACTATCCGCTCTGAAGAAAAGCGGCCGGACTATTATTGTTATCACTCACAAACTACCAGAAATCACTGCGATCTGCGACCGGATTACGATTCTGCGTAAAGGCAGAAACGTTGGGACGTATGACGTTGGATCTATAACGGAAACGGAAATATCACGTTTGATGATTGGCAGCAATCCGCTTCCAGATATCATTCCTACATTCGGCAATCCAGGTAAGATCTTACTATCGGTTCGCAATCTATCTTATCAAGGCAACCATGGTAAACCCGCGCTTCAAAACGTCTCCTTTGATCTTCATGCTGGGGAATTATTAGGCGTCATTGGGGTGGAAGGAAACGGTCAACGCGAACTTGTCGATATTCTGGCTGGTCGTCAGATCGGATATGAAGGATGTGTCCTTCTTGATGATGTTCAACTTAAAGGGAAGTCAATTAAGCAGATTCGGGATTTGGGGCTCGCTTTCATTCCCGAAGACAGAATGACTGATGGTGTAAATTTAAGTGGTTCAATTATGGAAAATGTCACTTCGGCAATCCAGGAAGATTACGAATATCAATTGGGACCGTTCCAAAATCAAAAAAAGTTAAATGATTTTGCTCATCATATCAATGATGTTTTTGAGGTTAAATACAATTCTCTATCGGAAGAAATTCGGTTTTTATCAGGTGGCAATATGCAAAAAGTTGTCTGTGCCCGAGAAATAACTGCTTGTCATACAGTTTTAATTGCTAATCAACCTACACGAGGTGTCGATGTCGGATCGGTAAGAACAATCCATGACCGAATTGATGCTTTAAGGCAAAATGGAAAAGCAATTTTGTTAATATCGAGCGATCTATCGGAAATCCGATCTTTATGCAAACGCGCGATTGTCCTTCATCAAGGGTCGATTGTTGCGCGCATTGAAGATCTTTCGGTTTGTTCGGAAGAAGAACTGGGGCTGTATATGCTCGGAATAAAATGCGATAATGACACATTTGGGAGGGATGCTGCATAATGACTAAATTAGCAGGCTTTCTTTCTGGATTAAAAACCCTATTTAAAAAAACCTTCACCTCAGACCACTTTAAAACTAGCGTTATTGAAATTGGCAGAACTATGTTGGCAATTATTATTGCCTACCTTGTTGCTTTTGTGGTTATTAGCTTCGTATCCGAGGATTCTAAAAATGCTATCCGATGGTTCGTCTAGGTCCGTTGTCATCACCAACGGAATTAGGTGAGGTTCTCAAGAATGCAACACCACTTATGTTCGCAGGCATCGGAGCTTGCTTAATAATCAAGGGTGGTCATTTTAATATGTTTACAGAAGGGG
>JAQWBC010000150.1 GCA_028707415.1 Candidatus Izemoplasmatales bacterium | reverse complement strand
TATGAACTTGTTACCGATGACGGTTCTTCAGGAAAACGCGGGTTAGTAACCACTGTACTAAAAGAAATTTTAAATAAAGGGGATTCTTTCGATGAAGTAATCGCAATCGGTCCTTTGGTTATGATGAAGGCTGTCTGTGAACTAACAAAAAACTATGGAATAAAAACGATTGTCTCGATGAATCCAATAATGATTGATGGCACAGGAATGTGTGGCGGGTGTCGAATTACCGTAAATAAAAAAATGAAATTTGCTTGTGTCGATGGCCCAGAATTCGATGGTCACCTAGTTGATTTTGATGAGGCTATTCTTCGCAACAGGATGTATCAACCCGAAGAAAGAAAAGCTTATGATCATCAATGTCGCTTGTTAAAGGAGGTTCAAAGTGATTAATAAATCATTTAAGAAGAACCCCATGCCTTCTCAAAACCCAGAAAAGCGAATCCATAATTATGACGAAGTTGCCCTTGGCTATACATATGCACAAGCAATCGACGAAGCAAAGCGATGTCTTAATTGCACTACCAAACCCTGTGTTCAAGGTTGTCCGGTAGGCATTGATATTCCGGGATTTATCAAATGTGTTGCGGAAGAAAATATTGAAGGAGCCTATCACATTATAAGTGATTTCAGTATGTTGCCTGCCGTTTGCGGGAGAGTGTGTCCTCAAGAAATACAATGCGAAGCTCTATGTGTTCGCAAACACATGGGCGAAGCAGTAGCAATTGGCTATTTAGAGAGATTTGTTGCTGATTATCATGCTAAAAATAGCGCCTCGATTCCGACACCGATTCCTCAAAACGGGATTAAGATTGCTATTGTGGGATCGGGTCCTGCAAGTCTGACTTGTGCCAATGATCTTGCAAAGATGGGATACCATATTGATATTTATGAAGCTTTGCATAAACCGGGCGGAGTTTTGATTTATGGCATTCCCGAATTTCGCTTGCCAAAGGCAGTTGTCGACAGTGAAATCGACAATCTCAAAAAAATGGGAGTAATTATTTATACTAATGTTATTATCGGTAAAACCTTAATGATCGATGAATTATTTACGATGGGATATCGAGCTGTTTTTATTGGTACAGGAGCGGGACTTCCAAAATTCATGGGCATTCCTGGAGAAATGCTAAACGGCGTTTATTCGGCGAATGAATATTTAACACGCGTTAATTTGATGAAAGCCTACGAGGCTAGTAGTGAAACTCCAATTCATAGAACTGAACGAGTAGTTGTCATCGGTGGTGGGAATGTGGCACTTGATGCTGCGCGATGTGCTATTCGATTGGGAGCGAATGAAGTATCAATCATCTATCGACGGTCGATGAAAGAATTGCCAGCTAGATGTGAAGAAGTTGTTCATGCACAAGAAGAAGGAATCATCTTTCGAATGCAGACAAATTTGCAAAAAATCATCGGTGATGATTATGGTTTTGTGAAAAGCATTCAGTGTGTTGAAATGTCTCTTGGAGAGCCTGATAGTTCGGGGAGAGCGCGTCCAATTGAGAAAACCGGATCCGAGCATATCATTGATACGGATTTGGTCATTATGGCAATTGGAACCACACCCAACCCGCTGATCAGTCAGTCGACAAACGCTTTGGAAACTGATTACAAGGGCTGTATTATTACAAAGGACAATTTCGGATTGACCTCAAAAGATATGGTATATGCCGGTGGTGACGTCGTGACCGGTTCCGCTACGGTTATCTTAGCTATGGGTGCCGGAAGAATCGCAGCACAAGCCATTCACGATAAAATAACAAATAATTCGATTTATTAAACAGAAAAAACGTCTTTCAATAATTTCTTGAAGACGTTTTTGTTAAAAAACCAATATTTTTTTTAATTTCCAGATGTGGTATTTGTGGAGTTAGCATTAGTGTTTGGATGAGCTTCACGATAGGCAGCAACTTTATTGGCGTTGGCGGTGATTCGTGCTTGATACGAGGTTTGTAAGGCGGTTCTTACCGCTATCGATTGAGATGTATATTCATTAATCAATATTTGTAGTTCAGCTCGCATTGCAATTCGTAAATCACTTAAATCACTTTCGAGGTCAACAGTCGATTCTCCAGCGGCTTCTGCGGTCGCGATTTGTTCTAATAAAGCAGCGATTTGCGGTTTGTAAATAGCGTGAATTGCATCTCTTTCGGTTTTAAAATCCTCTGATAGTGATTGCGCAATTCCAGCAGCGACTGCGGTTTTGTTTTTCATCCTGGTAATTAATCCTTCCGGCGTCATTTCTAAAGCCTCGTCCTCGAGTATTTCTGGATCGATTTGCATGGCTTGTTCCATAAACCGATATTGCATGGGACTGACACCTTTGTTTGCGGCTTCTTGTGAGTATGCTGAATCATAATTCCGGGTTTGGACTTGGCACTCCAAAGCACGATCGTTCATTTGTGCTTCGATTCTTTCCTGTACCATCGTACGAACCTGATTGGTTATAGCTTCTGTATCCCCTAATGCATCGATTTCGATTAGTGTTTCATCGGCATCAACATCAATGAATCCGAGATTCATAGCTTGATCAATGACTTCACCCATGGCAGCATCAACGGATTTGTTAGCAAGATTCAATTGAAGCAATAACATTTCTCCATCTTCGTTCAACGCATAAGCATTCGCAACAACATTTTGCTCATTGACAACAAAACCAATACTTGGATTGATGTCGACGGTAACATATGCTTCATACGCTTCTTCAGTAGTGGTGCAAGCTGTAAGGCTGATTCCTAACAATGCAACGCCCAAGAATAACAATAATTTTTTCATTTTTAAACCTCCTTATATTTTTCTTTCACTATATATACGGCACTTTGCTAGTTTTTATTTTAAAAAGGTAAATTAATAAATTTTTTTTTGATAATAAATGGTGTTATAGTGCGCAGAAAAAAGGTAAACGTATTAAATGATAAAATACTACTTAAGCTCTGTATCTCTAATATAAGCACATTATTTGCGAATTTCATTGACATCAGTTATAATTATTATATAGAAGATTTTTTTTCAATAATAAAAATATAAATAGGAGGTAATAAAGTGGATGAAATGCATGTCAACAGAATGCCATTAATTGGTGACAAAGCCCCGGCATTCAAAGCAGTGACGACTCAAGGACCAATCAACTTTCCTGATGATTACGCGGGTAAATGGGTAATATTATTTTCTCATCCCGCCGATTTTACTCCAGTGTGTACTACTGAATTTATGACTTTCGCAACGATGGCTAATGATTTTAAAGCATTAAACACGGAACTTATCGGACTATCAATCGACTCCCTTTATGCTCACATTGCTTGGTTACGTAAGATTCAAGAATTGGAATGGAACGGCATGAAAAATGT
>JAQWBC010000149.1 GCA_028707415.1 Candidatus Izemoplasmatales bacterium | reverse complement strand
TAAAGAATTTAAATTAGCTACCCACCCAACGACTTATCTTTTTCTATCACTTGGACTCATGCTTTTAATTCCGAGTTATCCCGGATATGTTGGTTTCTTTTACGTGAGTTTGTCGATATTTTTTATTTTTCTATCCGGAAGAGAGAACCGCGATGTTTTCTTTACCGTTTCTTTACCAATTAGGAAAACTGATGCAGTCAAAGCTAGATGTTCGATGATAGCTATTATTGAAATGGCGCAAATATTAGTAGCCATTCCTTTTGCTATCATCGGCAACGCCTCAAGAACCGGGGAGAACCTGGCCGGTATTGAGAGTAATGTCGCTTTTTTTGGTTTTGTTTTCATGATATTTTCTGTTTATAATATTGTCTTTATTCCGATGTTCTACAAAACCACATATAAAATCGGAATTCCGTTTCTATTTGGTGGTATTGCTTTTGGTCTTTTTTACATATTAGTCGAGATGTTGGTTTGGATACCTTCACCAATAAAATCATTTTTAGATACTCTTGATCCAACGATTATGGTGCAGCAATTGCCGATATTAATTATTGGTATTGTCATTTGGTTTTTTACTTGGATTATTACTTATAAAAAAGCCGCATCTAATTTCGAAAAAGTTGATATTTAATGTTTGTTATGAATATTGTTGTCACAAGTGATTCTGAGATTCCTATTTATCAGCAAATTTATAACCAAATTAGTCAGATGATTATCCGTAAAGAACTGCCAAACGATTTTTGTTTGCCGGGAATTCGGACCGTTGCAAAAGAGTTGCGAATAAGTATTATTACTATTAAAAGGGCATGGGAAGAACTGGAACTTGATGGCTTCATTTACACTAAAGCGGGTAAAGGGTGTTTTGTTGCCGCGCATGCACCGAAAAAACTTTATGATAAACGCGATCTTGTGGCATCAAAAAAAATGGCCAAAGATATCGAATATTATAAGGGATTAGGACTGTCAAGCGAAGAAGTCATTGAATTAGTCAAAAATGCATTTCATCAAGAAGTTTAATAACGTCAATAACATCTACTGAATATCATTATATATATACTATTAGCATACGCTTTTGCGTATGTTTTTTTAACTAGCGTTTACCAAGACATCAATATATTGTATAATCATAATAGGTTGTTTTATCATTATTTTACGAAAAGAGACGATTGAGATGTGTGATACCATAGTAAAAACAAACGGTCAAAGAATTATCTTCGGTAAAAATAGCGATCGAAGTCCAAACGAACCAAACTTAACATTATTTTACCCTGAAGAAGCGGCAGGTTCTGACTCAATGAAATGCACTTATCGCACAGTGACAAATGACCAAAAAAGAAACGCTGTTTTGGTTGTCGCTCCGAGTTGGATGTGGGGAGCGGAAATGGGTATTAATGATAAAGGTGTTATGATTGGAAATGAAGCAGTGTTTACCACCTCGAAGCAAAAAAAGGTTGAAAAACTGACGGGGATGGATATGCTAAGATTAACTCTCGAACGAGCAGATGACGCCTTTGGGGCTGTTGCCATTTTGATTGACCTTCTAAAGGACTATGGTCAAGGTGGTAATTGCGGATTCGATAAACTATTCTTTTATGACAATTCATTTATGGTTGCGGATCGCAAACAGGCTTTTATTTTGGAAACATGTGGACAAGAATGGGTTGTAAAGTCAGTTCAAGATCAAGGAAATATTAGTAATCGTCTACAGATTAATCACGATTTTGATCGGACATCATCAAAAAATAATTCACGGTTTGCGGATAAAAACAGCGAACCGATTTTTACTTTTTTTTCAAAATCGAAGCTTCGTCAAAAATCAATTGCGAAACAACTTTTACAAACAAAGGATTTTGATGCCTTACAAATGATGGCAATCTTACGAAGTCATCATGTCGACGATAACCCAATATTATATGATAAAGGCAGTGTTAGAAGCGTTTGTATGCACAAAAGTTTTCTTGGAGACCATACGACTGGGAGTATGATTGTCTCAACGCGTGACCCGATTGATACAATATGGATTACAGGGTGTAGCACACCATGTTTATCATTATATAAACCGGTCTATTTTGGGATAATCATTCCTCCTGTTTTTACCGATAAACAAGCTAGCCTTGATTATTGGCTTACAAGAGAGTATTTGATTCGGGCGATTTTTAGCGGATTGATTGATGAAAACAAGTATCGTCACCAAGTAGAAGACTTGCAGAAAAAATTTATTGATGGCGATCGAAAACTGTTCGAATCAATGCCAAATATAGCCGACTTAGAACACTTTGCCTTAGATTGTTGTATGCAGGAACAAGCGCTTATTAATCAATATCTAGATATTATCAATTTGGTCAAGAATAACCCGTCAATTCTAACGAAAAAGTGGGCAAAGATGACTCGAAATCTTGGCAAAGGTGTTTTTGAAACGGCATTAAAAAACAGGATAAAAGCATGAAAAAAGCAGTCTTGATATCGGACTCGTTTAAACATAGTTTGTCCAGCATCGAAATCTGTTCGGTTATGGAGGATGCCATTAAATCTGTCTTTCCTAAGTGCGAAACCATTAAATTGCCGATTTCTGACGGTGGAGAAGGTTTGGGAGACTGCTTTTTAACTATCTTTAAAGGAAAAAAGCAGACCGTTAAAACTGTTGACCCCTTTGGCAACGCTATTGAAAGTACTTATGCTTTGCTCGAAAATGGGACGGCAGTAATTGAACTTGCCTCCAGTTGTGGACTTCGCTTAGTCAAAGGACGTCTTGACCCTTCCATTGCGTCGACGAAAGGGTTTGGGATTGTAATTCGACATGCCATCGAATCGGGGTCCAAGAAAATCATTCTTGGAGTAGGAGATAGCGCTACTAATGATGGCGGGACCGGATTGGCTATGGCTCTTGGAGTCCGGTTTTATGACCGAAAAAACGTCGGGTTCTTCCCAAACGGAAGCACCCTTGACCAAATTACCAATATTTCGCTTAATGACCTAGTGAAAGGTATTGACAAAATTGATTTTTTGACTTTATGTGACGTTAAAAACCCATTGTATGGTCCCCAAGGAGCGGCTTATGTTTTTGGTGGACAAAAAGGGGCAGATGATAAGATGATCGAGATGCTCGACCGTAATTTGCGATCCTACTCGCAATTTTTACTAGATAAATTGGGATTTAGTACCAATTATGTAGGGGCGGGAGCTGCAGGAGGCACTTCAATAGCAACAAAATTATTTCTTAATTCTCAGGTAAAAAGCGGAATCAATACGATTCTTAATACCATTGATTTCACATCAATAATTAAGGATGCAGATGTTGTTTTCACAGGGGAAGGCCGGCTTGATTCTCAGAGTTTTCAAGGAAAAGTAATTGATGGT
>JAQWBC010000011.1 GCA_028707415.1 Candidatus Izemoplasmatales bacterium | reverse complement strand
GAGATTAATCAGCTCTTTTTCATGGGCATCTTCATCAAGGGCGATGCGTTTGGCATCGGGAACGTACTTGCTAATTTCGTCATAGTTGATTTGAGCACGCTCTTCACCCCGTTCCATGATTTTCAAGGTGAAAGTATAACCAAGAAAGAAACTTACGATTCCATACCACATAATTTTCCACCGGCAGGGCTTAGCTGGTGTTTTGAGAAAACTTGTCCATAGTTCGTAATGACCCAATTCATCGTTACTGATTTGTTCCAAAATAGCATTATTCTGAGGGTTTTTGACGTGTTTTGCAATATTTTTGTACACGAAATGTTCAGTAATTTCCCCTTTTTGCATTATGATGATTTGCTTTCGGATTTTATCGGGAAGCAATTGTTCCATATTTTCAACTCCTTTAATATTATCAGTATTATTATACCATATTGAATTTTGATTAAATCATTATACCCGGAAAATATTTCCATAGAAAAGTTGGCGATTATCGCAAATCATTAACAATGGAACCCGATTACGTTGACCGCAAATCATTTTTTTGGTACAATATAGGCGTTATTCATGAGAAAGAAGGGTTATTATGGAATTGAAAGCAAAAGCAAAATTGATTCGCCGACTGACGATAGAAACCATCGGATCGCTTGGTGTTGGTCACATTGGTGGATCATTATCAATCGTCGATGTGCTAGTAGTTCTTTATTATAAACATATGAATATCGATCCCAGTAATCCCAAAATGCCTGGCCGAGATCGACTGATTATTAGTAAAGGCCACAGCGGACCAGCTTTATACGCTGTTTTAGCGGATAAGGGGTATTTTGATAAATCATGGCTTTTAACACTTAATCGTCCGCATACATTCTTGCCAAGTCATTGCGACATGAACCGTACTCCCGGTGTCGATATGACAACCGGATCGTTAGGACAAGGATTTTCCTGTGCTGTTGGTATTGCTAAGGCAAGCAAAATTGTTAAAGATCACGCCAAAATCTACACGATTATTGGCGATGGTGAATCGCAAGAGGGTCAGATTTGGGAAGCGGCCATGTTTGCTGGAAACGCCAAGTTGAATAATTTGATTGCCTTCACCGATAATAACCACGCCCAAATTGATGGGTTGACTACGGATATCAACTGTGTTGAGCCACTGGAAAAAAAATGGAAGGCATTTGGCTGGAACGTTATCGATGTTTCCAACGGTAATGATCCTGATCAAATCGACGAAGCCGTTATTAAAGCAAAGACATCTCGATCAAAGCCAACAATGATTCTATTAAACACCATCAAAGGCAAAGGCGTCAGTTTTATCGAAAACGCCGGATATGCCAATCATAACATGCCACTTTCCAAAGATCAGGTCGATCAAGCCTTGAAAGAATTGGAGTAGTTGAATAATATGTATGAAACTCTGGAAATGCGGCAAGTATTTGCCAATGAACTCGATAAAGCAATGGCGAAAAACAAACGCATCTGTTTAATCGATGCGGATCTAAGTAAGGCTAACGGACGGGCTTCTTTAGCTGCTAAATACCCAAAAAGAGCTTTTAATGTCGGTGTCGCTGAAGCCAACATGGTTTCGATCGCCGCGGGAATGAGCAGTTATGGAATGATCCCATTTGTGGCATCATTTACTCCGTTTGCGACCCGGCGAGTTTGTGATCAAATCGCCATCAGTTGCTTGTATGCCCAGCAGAATGTAAAGATTATCGGTAGTGACCCCGGTCTTACTGCTGAATATAATGGAGGAACCCACATGTCAGTCGAAGACATTGGGGTAATTAGGAGCATACCTAATATTGTTATCTTCGAACCGGTAGATAATACGCAGTTAGTAAAGGCTATTCCCCAGATTCTTAAATACTATGGAACAATGTATATTCGGTTATTTCGAAAAGTACCAACCCCAGTTTTTTCCGATGACTATCGTTTCGATATGTTTAAAGCGGATGTTATTGAATCCGGGAAAGATGTGACGATAATTGCTACGGGAATTATGGTTGCGGCGGCACTGGAAGCAAATAAAATATTACAATCGGAAGGCATCAGTGCCGAAATCATTAATGCTCACACGATAAAACCCTTAGACACATCGACAATCTTGGCATCAGTTAAGAAGACCAGAGTAGTCGTTACTTGCGAAAATCATAATATTATTGGCGGGTTAGCTTCGGCAGTTGCGGAAACATTAGTTGCTAACGATCCCGTTCCTTTGGAAGCAATCGGAATTCAAGATCGTTTTGGACAAGTCGGAAAACTTAACTTTCTATTGCCTGAATACGAGATGACACCAATTGATATTATCAAAGCTGTTAAGAAAGCATTATTAAGAAAGCACTAAGTGTATTAATAACGCGGGAAATTGACATACTACATTCTGAGAAATGAGGGATAATTCTGGTGCTAATGCAACTATTGTATGTTGTAACCGATCCAACGCCCTTTTCGCCTTTTAACACCAAGCATTTAATTGGAACCTTCGGAACGCTTCTTATTGTGGCTTTGATTTTGATATTAACACTAGTTATTTTTAAAAAGACAAATAAAAGAAAAGTTCTTCAGATAACAACGGTTATTTTATTGTTAATGGAAGTAGCCAAGCAATCTTTGGCGATATATGACGCTGGAGGCGTTTATCCAACGTGGGCGTTGCCATTTCAACTTTGTAGCGTTTCAATTTATCTAATGCCGATTGTGGCGTTTGCACCACAAAAGCTTGCGGATTTTTTTAAACCGGGATGCTTTACAATTGGATTGTTTGCCAGTTTATCGATGTTGGGATATCCATCGACGATTCTAGATGGGACGCCAGCATCATGGATACCGATCACAGAGAACTGGTATCCGCTTATTAGTTTTGTTTATCATGGAGCGATGGTGTTCTTTTCGCTATTCATGTTATTTGGAAAAGTATATATTCCTAACTTTCGCGATTATCCAAGAGCATATTTAACCATGGTTGGATTTGCTATAATCGCTATCATCGCTAATACGATTTTGGATACTGACATGATGTTTCTCAACCATGCCAATGGATTTCCTTTTCAATTTATTTTGAATGAAAATGGAAAATTAGTTTTTTGGGGATTTATGATGATTTTGTCATTTGTTGTCCTGTCAATTCCCTTCATCCCCGCTTTAGTGAAACAATTATTGAATCACAATCCAAAAGACAACACCATTAAATCGATGTAAATTTGGTGATAATTCAAAAAACCGAAAAAAATAAACATTTTGCGGTATAATTAAAATAGAGAAACCAATCCAAAATATGAAAGGATATCATATGCAAAACGAAATCACAGAAAAACAACAATTGTTAGATGATTATGGCCATTTAGCTAATCCGGGATATGCGAAACACTTGTTATTTGAATATTCGCGTCAAGCCATTAAAGCATCAGGATGGCGTATTAAAGAGTGGGATTATTATGCGACCTTAAACGATGATTATGGGATTTCTGTGACCATTGCCGATTTGAGTTATAGTGCAATGATCAGTGCGGTATTCTTTGATTTTAAGCGGAAAACCTGTTTTAAAAAAACGAAATTGTTATGGTTCACATTTGGTAAATTGAAAATGCCGGAATCATCAGAAACAGGAAATGTAATCTATGATTCCAAAGGCTATCATTTTGAATTTATTAGGAACGATAAAGAGCGAAAATTAAACGCTACTATCAAAGATTTTTTACCTGAACAGGATATCCATGTGGAACTAATCATAGACGATTTAAAAGATGAATCGATGGTTATCGCTACCCCTTGGAAAGACAAGCCGAAAGCGTTTTATTACAACCAAAAGATTAATTGTATGCCAACATCTGGAACTGTAAAAATTGGTGAAAAAGTATACCCCTTTGATAAGAAAAATTCGTTTTCAGTATTAGATTGGGGTCGAGGGGTATGGACATATAAAAATACCTGGTACTGGGGAAGTGCTTCGGGACTAGTTGCGGGAAAACGATTTGGTTTTAATATCGGTTATGGATTTGGTGATACAACAAAGGCTTCGGAAAATATGATTTTTTATGAGGGAAAAGCGCATAAATTTGATCGCGTACAGTTTATCATCGATCAGAATGATTTCCTAAAACCGTGGAAATTCACATCAAACGATCATCGTTTCGAAATGGTGCTGGAGCCAATAATTGATCGACAAGACACAATGAATGTCATTATTATCAAGAATCTCGGTCATCAAGTTTTCGGAAAATATTATGGATTTGCGATTTTGGATGATGGAACTAAAATTGAAGTTGATGGCCTGCTCGGATTTGCCGAACAAATAACGAACCATTATTAGGGGGATAACATGAACGACAAAGAAATTATTGAAGCAATTTTAAGTGAAGACAATTGTGAAAATATCATTATGACCGATGATAACAATGACACCTTTGAAATGGCGCAACTCGCTGTCATTCCGTTGCATGATATGGTATATGGGGTTTTGGAATTGCTTAAGATAAATTCTGAAGCAGTGTCCGAAGCTGATTCTGGATTGGTTATTTTAGAACTCGATGTTGATGATGAAACTGATGAATATTATGTATCAACTGTTGAGGATGAAACTTTATTTGCGGAAATTATCGCAGAATATGAGAGCATTCCGGAAAAAGAATAATCAAACAAACCATTGATTAATAAGCACCCTATTTCATCCGGTATCGAATTGTGCTACAATATTGTTTAGTCATATTCTCAAAAACACAGGAGGTAAACTATGAATATTTTCTATTGTAAACACTGTAAGCGGATTGTGTACACCTATTATGGTGGCGGAACTCTGACTTGCTGTGGCGAAGAAATGACGCTGTTACAACCAAAGTCCCAAGATGTCGGGAACGAAAAGCATCTCCCCGTCATCGAGCGAATCAATTACGAGCAGATTAAAGTAACGATTGGAAGCGTATTACATCCGATGTTACCGGAGCATTACATTCAATGGATATTCATTGCTCAGAACAACACTTATCAAATTCGGACTTTTGAGCCCGGAATTGAGCCTTCGGCCGTATTTACTATCAAACCTGAAGAAGACATTAAAGTATTCGAATTTTGTAATATCCACGGGCTTTGGTTAACAGAAGTAAAACAGTGATAAAGGAAATAAGCCGTTTTCATGAAAAAACCGGCTTTTTCTTTTACAATTATTGTATTAGCTAGTTATATATAGTAAAATTATGTTTAATTTAATATAGTGTTTTTGCTGGAGGAAACAATGATTCTAATAGCTACTATTGATTTTTTAGAGTTGCTTAAGTATTTGATTCTCGGCATGATTCAAGGAATCACTGAAGTTTTACCGATTTCTTCGAGTGGGCATGTGGAACTTTTTAAATTATTGCTTAATATGCAAATTGATGAAGGACTTTTGTTTATGATTTTGGTAAATTCAGGATCATTTTTAGTGTTTCTTTTTGTCTATCGAAAAGATCTTCGAGATATGATTGTTGGATTTTTTCGATTTATTTTTGTTCCAAAAATGCGAGAAATCGATAAGCAACAGTTTTTCTTTGTTCTTAAATTGGGGATAGCAACGATTCCCGCAGCTATCACAGGGTTTCTGCTGAAAGATTATATTGACCAGGGGTTGATTTTATACGGGGGATTATTCTCGGGCGTCGGTTTAATGGTAACGGCAACTGTCTTGTTATTGATTAGCCAAAACCGGTTTTTATCTGGACATAAGGAAATTACATTTAAAGATGCAGTATTTATCGGTCTAGTCCAGGCCATCACCCCCTTACCTGGCATATCACGATCAGGGATGACGACAGTAGCAGCTATCAAAAAAGATGTTCAAATTGACTCAGCAATCCGCTTTTCATTTTTATTATATATTCCCCTATCGGTTGGGTCTTCTGCATTACTAATTGCCGAAATATTTGAAGCGGGGTTTGAAATGCCCAGCAGCGAATATTGTTTATATTATGTGGCGGCTTTTCTCGCTGCAATAATTTTTACTGTGGTGGGTTTCCGAATTATTAAGCCGATTTTTAAAACGGGAAAGTTACGTTACTTTAGTTTCTATTGTTTCGGTGCCGGGTTGTTATCCATAATCTTGTTCCTTCTTAAATAGAGCGAGTAGCGAAGTATCGCTTGATCCAGATATTTAAATGTTATGTATATATTCCTGAAATTAATGAGAAAGGGGCAACCAATGATATGTTTATTATGACGGAGTTGGAAAATTTAACAAATTTTCTGAAATATATTTTGCTTGGTATTGTTCAGGGACTAACAGAAGTATTGCCAATCTCATCATCAGGGCACGTTGCCATTGTTCAATCAATATTAGGAATTAATACGGATCAAGGCATCTTATTCTTGATTCTGATTAATCTTGGATCTTTGATTGCAATTGTAATTCATTTTCATAGAATAATCTTTCGATTAATCAAAAACTTTGTACTTTTTATATTTAAACCTTCAACACGATTGGAAACTAGAGCGGATTACCTATATTGTTGGAACATCGTTATTGCCTCAATTCCGATTGGCTTTTCTGGATTCTTTTTAGCTTCTTCGATTAGTTCAATATACGCTGATAACGGGTTACTAGTCGTTGGTGTCGGCCTTTTGGCAACGGCGACGTTATTATACATAGTAAGAAACTCATCATATTCCAACGGACGTCAAGAAATCACGGTTCGAGATGCCATCTCAATTGGAATCGGGCAAATGTTCGCTCCGATACCAGGGCTTTCTCGAAGCGGAATTACCACTTCGACGGGTTTAATGCGAAAACTATCGATGGAGACGGTTTTGGTGTTTTCGTTCATGCTCTATATTCCGGTGTCCCTAGGATCATTTGCAAAATATTTTATTGAGTGGGCTATCAGTCCTTCAACGTTCGATATTGGATTCAATGTAAATGACACTTGGTCTTACTTTTATTATTTGATTGCCACGATATTTAGTTTTTTTGCGACTTTATTCTCGCTTAAATATATCTTTGTATGGTTTCGCAAAGGCAAACTCATTTATTTCAGTATTTATACGTTTATTATCGGAATGATTGCTTTAATAGCGGGAGTCATATCAATCTAGAGTTTATGAAAATATCCTCGATTGAAATAATAACGATAATAGTGTAAAATGAAAGGGATTATTTATTCACTTCTAAATAAAGGAGAGATATCACTATGGATGAATTGAAGCAACAAGAAGTAATGACTGAAGAGGGGATTACCTTTTCGGAACTGTTGAAAATCGTTTGGAGTAACATCACTCTCGTTTTTTTGGTAACGCTTTGGGTAACGATTTTTGGGGTAATTTATACATTCGTTATTGTTAATCCCGAATATACCGCAACAACTTCGGTGATAATCCAAATTGACGCCGATACTGAAGGTGCCGATCTCAGTGATTCGCAGGTCGTTACCCTTGCCCAGCAACTGATTGTGACCTATAAAGAATTCGTAGTGAGTGATCTTGTTTTAGATAGCATATTGGTGGATATTCCAACTTTGGATATGAGTTATGCTGAACTTAGGGATACGATTACTCTTTCCTCAACGACAAGCAGTGTCATTGTGACGGTTGAAGTTGTCAATGAGTCTCCGGAAATGGCTGCTTTAATCGCCGATAAGTTGGTAAAAAACAGCATCGAAATTGCTGCGGATTATATTTTTTTGAAAGATCGAGTCAAACAGATGCTTGAACCCGAAGCTCCAAGTATTGACAATCCAAGTGCTCCTAATAAGGTTTTGAACATCATTATTAGTTTTTTAATCGGTATCGTTTTGGCACTTGGTATCGTTTTCATCAAAGAACTCTTCAACAATAAGTTTAAGAGCACAACCGAGATGGAAAAATATTTAAACATAAATGTAATCGCCGCCGTTCCCGGAACCATAAAAGAACGAAAGTTGGTGGACTAAATGGAATATTTTCAATATAAAAACGTCGTTTTAGAATCGCCAAACAGTATCGAAGCTGAGGCTTATCGAAAACTCGAGTTGAACATTGCTTTAGCTTCTTTGGATCGCAAGATGCAAGTTATTCAATGTACGTCGGCGACGCCAGAAGACGGAAAAACAACAACATCAATCAACCTCGCCGCTGTTCTTGCGGAAAAAGGGAAAAAGGTTATAATATTAGATTTTGATCTTCGCCGACCAAAGATTCATCGTGCTTTTCATCAAGTCAATGACTCGGGATTTTATGAATACATTACTAATCATGTCGATTACCACGATTTGATCGTTCATGATGACAGCAAAATTGATCTTTTGTTGTCCGGAAAACGGATTTCGTATCCACACTTAGTCTTAGAATCGTCTTTAACAACCCAACTAATTGCATCTTTGCGAAATGAATATGACTTTATTATCATTGATTCGCCGCCCGTGCTTTCGGTCACCGATTCAGTAATCATCAGTAAGCATGTCGACGGTGTTGTATATATCGTTGCTTACAATCGAACCAAAAAAGATGATGCCAAAGAGGCATTAAAAATTTTGCGACAAAATAATGTTAACATCATAGGTGGAGTTTTGGCCAACATCGATTTTCGAAAGAGCAAAGGCTATCACGGATATCAATATGCATATTCTGATGATCAATCCGAGACCAAATAGGGACAAATCATGATTGATATTCACACACATGTATTACCGTTTGTCGATGATGGGTCTCCCAATATTGAAGCCTCGTTAAAAATGGTCGAAGCAGCCTCTCTAGCTGGAGTTACCGATCTGTTTTTAACGCCACATTTCATGAAACTTCGCAATTATTTATCTGAATATTCTCAAAACAAAATTATCTTTGCATCATTCTTGGACGAAGTAAAAAAAGCGGGGGTTCCAATCCGGTTGCATCTGGGAAACGAAATTTATTATACAATTACAACGGTTAAAGATCTTAAGAACCAGATTGTAGTTCCTCTTGGCGATTCTAACAAGGCTTTGTTGGAGTTTTCGCTAGACGAGGAAGATGAAGATATCGCCGAAGCAATTCATAATCTAAAAATAATTGGTTATCAAGCGATTATTGCTCATCCGGAACGATATTCCTATGTGAAATACACCGATTACCAAGTTATTAGGGATATGGGCGGATTGATACAAATTAATGCCGCTTCAATTTTAGGGAAATACGGGTTATCAATTCAAAAAATGGTTTTGCGATTGATTAAAGAAGGTTTAGTTGATTTCGTGGCGTCAGATAACCATAATTTTCGTTCATATGGACTTAAAGAAGCGTATTTATTGATTGAGAAAAGATTTGGAAGCCAGATTGCAAAGAGCATCTTTGTCAATAAAACAATATTATTATAAACAAGATTAAAAGTATATGATTTATATGCATATCAACAATAATATTACGAAGTCTGATAATGAAAATTATTTTTTTGTTTTTGAAGAAAACATCACATAATATCCATAAATGTCCAATATAATGTAATTATGAATCCAAGGTTTTCAGCAACTTCACTTCCCCCTATATTGATCTTTCTGGACTTTGGGTTACTTCTCGATTAGTATGGATTGACAATTGCCAATCCATACGTATCTAGAAGTCGTTCATGAAAAATGGATAATATAAAGATCTACAGACCTTAAAAAGTCTTTTATTTTAAAGAAAGTGTGATGAAATTATGAGAAACATTAATGTTTTAGTTGCGGATGATGAATTTAGAATTCGAAAACTACTAGCTGAATTTTTACTTCGGGAAGGTTACAAAGTCATTGAAGCTGAAGATGGCGAAAAAGCCATTGATCTGTTATTTGAATCAAAGACCAAGATTGATATGGTTATTTTGGACGTCATGATGCCGAAATACGATGGGTGGTTTGTTTTAGAACGAATTCGGGAATTTTCGACTGTCCCCGTTATTATGCTAACAGCAAGAAGTGACGAATATGATCAATTAAAAGGTTTTAAACTGGGAGCGGATGATTATGTTACTAAGCCATTTTCGCCATCGGTTTTGATGGCTAGGATTAACAAAATTATCAAAAGAGACAAATCTGATGTTGAGGAAATGATTTTTGGAACGATAAAAATGTCATTGTTATCCCGTGAAGTCTATGTGAATGGAAATCGAATCGATTTGACACCCAAGGAATTCGAACTGCTGAAGTATTTTATTGATAACAAAGGCATTGCCTTATCACGAGATAAAATATTGAATGCGGTTTGGAATTATGATTATTATGGCGATTTACGGACCGTTGACACCCATATCAAACAGCTACGTGCTAAACTGGGCGACGCCGCGATGTATATCTCAACGGTGAGAAGCATCGGTTACCGCTTGGATATTCAAAATGAAAACCTCGATTAAGAGTCGCCTATTCCTCATCACATACGGAATTATTTTGTTGTTCATCGTCGGGTTAATCGTCTTGAACAACACATATTTGGAGTCGTTTTATACCGAATCGCGTGAGAACGATTTGACGCTGGCTTTTAACGAAGTGGTTACTTTAAATCCGCTGACCGATGATGATACTTTCGCCGAAATTGAAAATCGCTATAATCTTAATCTTCTAATATTAAAACAAAATCCAGAGGTTGATACCCCGGTCCTTCCCGGCGATTATCCAACTCGTGTCGCTGACGCGGTTTACGGCAGTGAATTCATGGTTCAAGGCGAAATCTTGATGGGAATCTATAATACTGTGGTTGAAATCGCCGAGAGTGGAACTTCATCCCAAGATATTCGAATTATTGAAGTATTGGATGATGATTCATATATAGCATATATTGATCAAATCAACCCTGGGGTAGGACCGACCGGCGATGATCGGACGGTGGTAGCACTTTGTGTTGCTAAACTTCAAGATGATAATTTATATATATATTATGTACTTACGATTACCATTCAATCGATCGCAGGAAGCGTGCAAATCTTTAATCAATTTACCATTATCATCGGGATTATTTTCATGATTTTAGCAGGACTCGGGACGTTTTTTTATAGCAATAAGTTTACCCGACCAATTTTGGAAATGACCGATGTTACTTTAGACCTTGCCAATCTCAATTTTGAAAAAAAGGTGAAGATTAAGTCAACGGATGAACTTGGGGTTTTAGGGGATTCGATTAATCGCATGAGTGATCAACTGGAAATGTCAATTAAGGATTTGCAAGCGGCAAACGATCGATTGGCCACGGATATCCAATTAAAAACCAATATTGACACAATGCGAAAAGAATTCATCGCCAATGCTTCCCACGAATTAAAAACACCGATTTCTTTAATTATCGGGTACTCGGAAGCGATGAGGCTCCCAAATTTATCAAAAGAAGACACTAATGAATATTTGAATATCATCGATGATGAAGCAAACAAGATGAACAAATTAGTTATGAACTTGTTAAAAATAAGCCAATTAGAATCGGGATTCCACGAACTTAACATAACAAATTTTTCAGTCAAGGATTTGGTCGAAGAAACGGTAAAATTTTTTACCATCAAAATAACCGAAAAGAATGTGAATCTCATAGTTAACATTGCCGACCAGTTTGTTGACTCTGATTACGATTCATTACAGACGGTGTTAAACAATTTTTTGGCAAATGCAATTAATCACGTCGAGGGCGACATGATTATCAAAGTAGATAGCGAGTATCTTGACGACGGTCATATTAGAATTAATGTTACAAATAGTGGCAAGCCGATCCCTGATGACAGTTTGGTAAGAATATGGGAAAGTTTCTACAAAGTCGACAAAGCTCGGACACGCGCATATGGCGGACAAGGATTGGGGTTATCGATTGTCAAGATTTCGCTGGAAAATTTGGGGTATAAATATGGTGTTGTTAATCTGGAAAACGCGGTCGTCTTTTTCTTTGATATACCAATAACGGAATAATCGAACCAGACAATTTTCTGGTTTGATTTTTTCTTTATCATGAAAAGAATATTCCTTTCAGTAAATCTATTTTTGTTTCGTCCCGCATATTGATATTATGATTTATTCGTGTTAAAATTATCTAACAATATAGGCAGAAATTTGGCTGGGAGGTTTTGATGTGAAAAAACATAACAGCGAGACGACGGGTGAGTACATGAAAAAAATTCGGGTTGTTCAATATATGTTACTTGATGCCCTTTGTATAGCCCTGACTTACATTTTTGCTTTTATGTCGTTAGCAACTCCTTCATCTGACCGATTCACGATGAGTGATTTTTGGCAGGCGGTCTTAATACTACCGTTTGTAATTGTTTTTAAGATTATTATTTTCTACATCACAAAACTTTATCGAATGGTGTTAGATAATGTTGGCTTTGACGAAATTTTCCGAATTTTTGTGGCAGTCATTTTCACAAACATCACTATCGCCATTTTCTTTTTGGCAATCCCCGATTTCCAATTCATCCCAGAACTAGTGCTTTTGTTCACATCGGTTTTGGAAGCTGTACTGCTTATATTTACACGAATGTCTAAGCGCATCTTTAAGTACTTGAAATATCGAAAAAACGGGCGTCCTGGGAAAAGAACATTACTAATTGGAGCCGGTGCCGGCGGAAAACTAGTGTTTGATGAAATTCGCAATAGCATGGAACTATTGCTAAACCCGGTTGCTTTCGTTGATGATGATTCAATGAAGATTGGCAAGATTATGTCAGGATTGCCGATATATGGACCAATATCCGAAACCCCCAAATTAATCGATGATTTAAAGATTGAAGAAGTAATCATTGCCATTGCCAATATTGATGGAAAGCGATTCCAAGAAATCATTCAGATTGTTACTGAACGACCGGTTAAAGTAAAGCGATTACCGAAATTCAAAGAACTAAAAAAAGACGCTCCTAAAACCCTTTTAGAAGTCAACGTCGAAGACTTGCTTTCTCGTGATGTTGTTGAACTCAATGGCGAGGGAGTTGCCGAATTTATAACCGGAAAACGAATCATGGTTACTGGAGCTGGCGGATCGATTGGATCGGAATTAGTGCGACAGATTATCGCTAAGCAGCCTTCTGAACTGATGCTCGTCGATATCTATGAAAATGGTATTTATGATTTACAGATGGAGTTAAACAACAAATATCAAGATGACCTCAATCAAGTCTCGCGAAAAGTATTGATTGGTTCCGTATATAACTATGAACGGATGAAAAATATTTTTGCCGATTTCAAACCCGAACTGGTTTTTCATGCTGCCGCATATAAACATGTTCCCTTGATGGAAGATTCCGCGGTTGAAGCGGTGAGAACTAACGTTATCGGCACATATAACATTGCGCGATTATGCGATGAATATCATGTGCAAAAAATGGTTTTAGTATCGAGCGATAAAGCTGTTCGTCCCACCAACGTTATGGGCGCGACAAAACGTTTTGCCGAAATGATTATTCAATATTTCAATTGTAACTCGGAAACAAATTATTCAGCCGTTCGCTTTGGCAATGTCTTAGGATCAAACGGCTCAGTAATTCCCTTATTTAAAAAGCAAATCGAAAACGGTGGGCCTTTGACTGTTACTGATCGACGAATCATTCGCTACTTTATGACGATTCCCGAGGCGGTCAGTTTAATTTTACAATCGGCGACTTTCGCAAAGGGTGGGGAAATTTTTATTCTTGATATGGGAGAGCCGGTAAAAATTATTGACATGGCCGAGAAAATGATTATGTTAACCGGATTAAGACCTTATATTGATATTGATATTCGAATAACTGGATTACGGCCGGGAGAAAAATTATTTGAGGAAATGCTGGTTGACAAGACGGAAAACCACATTAAGACAAATAATAAGAAAATCTATATTGAGAATCTAATGAACATTGAAGAAATCGAAAAGGATATTGAATATATCAAACAAACATTTGAAAGTTTAAACAATTGTGAAATCAAAGAAATGGTTGGTAAAATTGTTTCAACATATTCGGTAAAAAACTAAGCATGTCACCCGACATGCTTTTTTGTTAGGATATGTGATATAATTATACTGGTGATAATAATGGATATTACGCAAGGAATCGCCATTGGCGATAAGATTACAATTGATATCCGAAAACAGGGAATAAACGGCGAGGGTATTGGCTATTTCCA
>JAQWBC010000148.1 GCA_028707415.1 Candidatus Izemoplasmatales bacterium | reverse complement strand
TTAAAAAACCGGGGACTAAAAGTCTTTATGCAAAAATTCGATCCTTACATTAACGTTGATCCCGGGACGATGTCGCCATTTCAACATGGCGAAGTCTTTGTGACTGATGATGGTGCCGAGACCGATCTTGATTTAGGCCATTACGAGCGGTTTATTGATGAAAACTTATCGTTTAACAGTTCGATCAGCACGGGAAAAATCTATTCTTCCGTTATTGAAAAAGAACGGCGAGGTGATTACTTGGGAGCGACGATTCAAGTCATTCCTCATATCACCAATGAAATCAAAGCTAAATTAGAAGCGGCTGCGGTCGAATCAAATGCTGATATCATTATAACCGAAATTGGAGGCACGGTGGGCGACATTGAATCGTTGCCATACTTGGAAGCAATCCGTCAAGCCCGTCGCGATTACGGTTATTCCAATACGCTTTACATTCACAACACGCTAGTTCCTTATTTAGAAGCTGCAGGAGAATTAAAGACAAAACCGACGCAACATAGCGTTAAGGAGCTTCGAAGTGTCGGAATATCTCCGGATATCATTGTCTTACGCACCAGTCACGAGATTACTAATTCCATGCGGGAAAAAATCGCTTTGTTCTGTGACGTAAAAAAAGAAGCGGTTATTCAGTGTTTAGATGAAAAAATCCTATATGAAGTTGCTTTAAAATTCAAAGATCAAAAAGTTGACGATATCATCTGCGAACATTTAGATCTTAAAACTGCGCCTTGTGATCTTACAGAATGGCGTGAACTGGTAAAAACAATCAAAAATTTGTCAGACACAATCCAAATTGCGCTTGTTGGCAAATATGTTACCTTGCATGATGCTTATCTATCGGTGTGTGAAGCGTTAAAACACGCAGGGTATTTTCATCACGTCAAAATCAAAGTCAAGTGGATTAATTCAGCGGAATTAAACGAAAGTAACGCGGTTGAGTTGTTATCGGATTGCCAGGGTGTTGTTGTACCCGGGGGATTTGGCAATCGGGGAATTGATGGCAAGATTACTGCTATTACATATGCAAGAACTCATCAGATTCCCTTTATCGGTTTGTGTTTGGGAATGCAACTGGCAGCTATCGAGTTTGCCAGAAATGTCGCCGAATTGCCACAAGCAAACTCAACTGAATTTGAACCAGATACAATCTATAACGTCATTGATTTTATGCCGAATCAATACATTGGCATGCAAAAAGGCGGAACGATGCGATTGGGATTATACCGTTGTGACATCGCTAAAGACACATTAGCGTTAAGCGCCTATGGATGCGAACACATCAGCGAAAGGCATCGCCACCGATTTGAATTTAATAATAAGTTTCGCAAGACATTGGAAAAAGCCGGATTAGTATTTTCGGGGTGTAACCCGGAAACAAAATTAATTGAAATTATTGAGCTTAAAAATCATCCATGGTTTGTTGCTTGTCAGTTTCATCCCGAGTTTCTTTCGCGTCCGACAAAACCTCATCCATTATTCCGCGATTTCATCGGCGCAGCCGTAAGAATCAAAGCGGAAAAATCGTAATAATTATGATTTTTTGGAATACCTCAAACAGTCATTTTCGGTTTATTTATTTATTTTTATTGGTATATATGATATAATTCTAGCCAAACGAAAGGAGAACAAAATATGTTACTTGAAAAATCTTTAATCGAACAAATAATTGCGAAATCGTTGGCAACGGGTGCGGATTTCGCCGAAGTGTACACTGAGGATCGAATTTCATCCGGAATCATGTTAATCGGCGGGCACGTCGAAAAAGCCACTTCTGCCAAGACTTTTGGGGTCGGGGTGCGCTTAGCTCAAGGTTTGTTCAGCGTCTATGGGTATACCAATAGCAAAAATCCTGATGATTTATTGAAACTAGCATCCGATTTATCGAAATCGTTTTCGGCAGATTCGAAAACTAAGCCTGTGAAACTTGGCAAACTGGAAGTCGGAACTCATCACGGGGTAAAAATTAACCCTCGCGATGTTTTACAAGAAACTAAAGTAGCGATGATGCAAAAAGCATATAAAGCTGCAAAAGATTATGACGAGGTAATTAAACAAGTCAGCGTCAATTTATCGGACTGGGTTCAAAATGTCGAAATTGCGAACAGTTTAGGTCGTTATGTTACTGAGGAACGAGTTCGCATTCGTTTCTATGTCACCGCTATTGCTGGAAAAGACGGAATGATGCAAACCGGCGGTGAAGGTCCTGGTACCGGAAAGGGATACGAATATTTTGCTAACGAATGCGATGTCGAACAGACTGCCATCAACGCAAGTAAGTCAGCGAAGACCATGTTATTTGCCGAAGAATGCCCAAGCGGAGTGATGCCGGTTATTTTGAATAACGAATTCGGTGGCGTTATTTTCCACGAAGCCTGTGGTCACAGTTTAGAAGCAACGTCAGTTTCCAAAAACGCTTCCGTTTTCTGTGGTAAACTAGGTAAGGTTGTTGCTTCGCCAATCGTTAATGCCATTGATGACGGCACAATTGAAAATGGCTGGGGATCAGCCAATTTCGATGATGAAGGCTACCCACAACAGCGCCGCGTTTTAATTGAAAATGGAGTTCTTAAAACTTATATGGTCGATTTACTTAATTCGCGAAGGATGGATCATCTGCCAACCGGATCTTCGCGAAGAGAATCATATAAATTCGCGCCAACATCACGCATGAGTAACACTTTTATTGATAAAGGCACATCAACGTTTGAAGAAATCATCAAAGCTACCGAATATGGACTCTTCGCTGCGAAAATGGGGGGCGGTTCGGTTAACCCAGGAACCGGTGATTTTAATTTTTCAGTATCTGAAGGTTATCTGGTTAGAGATGGGAAAATAGCAGAACCGGTTCGCGGTGCGTCATTGGTCGGAAACGGTGCGGATATATTGTTTAAAATCGATATGATCGCTAACAACCTTGAACGAGCACGGGGCATGTGTGGGTCGGCTTCAGGATCAATACCGGCCGATGTTGGCCAACCGACACTAAGAGTTCAATCAATCACTGTTGGCGGAAAGAAAGGGGCGAAATAACATGAACCTGGATTTATTGTTCCTAAAAGCAAAGCAAAAGGGCGTTTTAGAAGTGCAGGCGTTTTTGTCGCATAAAAACGAATTATCCATTGAAGTGTTTAACGGTGATTTGGATAAATATGAAATTTCTGACTCATCAAGTTTAACCATTCGTGGTATCTATCAAGGCCGATTTGGGACCTTTGTTACTGAAGTTATGGATGATTCAATCATTGATTTGATAGTTGATAATCTGATTGCTAACGCCAAAATTATTGACTCTCCCGATGAAGCCATCATCTACGCCGGCGATCCCCATTATGAAGTGGTTGAAGGATTATACCAAGAAGCACTAGAATCGAAAGATGCTGCGGAAAAAATAGC
>JAQWBC010000147.1 GCA_028707415.1 Candidatus Izemoplasmatales bacterium | reverse complement strand
CGTGTGCTCTTCCGATCTCTTGTTATTCCCGAATCATTATTTATGAAAGAAGCCGAACATGTTAAAGGCTTCGCTCCGGAAACGGCAATTATTACTATTGGTGGCAAGGAAGAGTTAGCTGAACGGCTGATTGTTCGTCCCACATCCGAAGTGCTATTTTGTGAACATTATGCTAAAATCGTGACTTCCTATCGCGATTTACCGAAAAAATATAATCAGTGGTGCAGTGTTGTCCGTTGGGAAAAAACTACCCGTCCTTTTCTCAGAGGATCTGAGTTTTTATGGCAGGAAGGACATACGATTCACGCTACTGAAAAAGAAGCTCGTGAAGAAGTATTGGGCATGCTTGATATTTATAACGAACTAGGTCGTGATTTGTTGGCTATTCCTTTTATTCTCGGCAAAAAGACTGATAAAGAGAAATTTGCTGGTGCGGAAGAAACGTATACAATTGAAGCCTTGATGCATGATGGAAAAGCACTTCAAAGCGGAACTACTCATTATTTTGGGACCGGATTTGCCAAAGCTTTCAATATCAATTTTCAAGATAAAGATGGTGTCGTTAAAACGGTGTATCAGACTTCTTGGGGGCTTTCAACAAGACTAATAGGAGCCATCATTATGGTTCATGGTGATGATTCGGGATTGGTTTTACCACCTTACGCCGCTCCGATTCAAGCCATCATCATCCCCATTCAAGCAGGCAAAGCGGGAGTCATGGAAAACACAATAGCACTATCAAAAGCACTCGATGATCTCGGAATTCGTGTAAAAATCGATGATTCTGATAAAACACCGGGATGGAAATTTAGCGAATATGAGATGAAGGGGGTTCCATTAAGAATCGAGGTTGGGCCAAGGGATTTGGAAACCGGAGAATGTGTCGTTGTTAAACGGTTTGATAATTCAAAGACTAAAGTAAAAATTGCCGAATTGCCGGCAATAATCGAGAATCTATTAGCGACTATTCACCAACAAATGTATGATAAAGCGCTTGCTAATGTGAAAGCGAATATTCGTCCGGCATACACATATGCCGAGTTTAAAGATTTAATCGAAAATAAACCAGGATATGTCAAAATGATGTGGTGTGGCCGTTCTGAATGCGAAGACAAAATCAAAGAAGATACCAGTGCAACTTCAAGGTGTATGCCGTTTATTCAGGAGCACTTGGGAGATGTATGCCCGGTTTGTGGACGAAGTGCGGAAAAAGAAGTTTTATTCGCTAAAGCTTATTGATTAATCACAACTAAATGGGAGGAACCGATATGAAACGTGCTATTTGTTTTTTCAGCGGTACAGGTAATGCTTACTATGTCGCTTCAAAAATCCACAGCCGGTTCCCGGATACTTCCCTTTTTTTCATACCTAGCATTGACCCCAAATCATTGGCAATATTTGATGAAATTGGTATTGTGACACCGGTATATGGCTTTGGTTTACCAAAAATCGTCCGCAAATTTATTGAGGGTATGACTTTTGTCGGCAATCCACGAATTTACGCGATTTTTGTTTGTGGTGGGGGGCCAGGAATATCAAGTGATCTCACTGTACAAGCACTCCAAAAAAACGCCAAAGTTTTAGCATATCATGATTATGTAATAATGCCGGATAATTTTATTTTAATGTATAAAGTCGATGAAGCGCACAATCAACTTATGTTACAAGCGGCAGAGATAAAAATCGATACTATTTTAACAAATCTAGGGCAACAAATGACTCTTAAATTTTGTCCTCATATTTTCGGCTTTTTAAAGTGGTTTCAGAAACTTGCCGCCCGTTTCTTTAATAGCACTAGCAAACATTATGTTGTAACTGGCTGCGTCGGATGCATGAAATGCGTCAAGTTATGCCCCGTTGAAAACATTATATTCAAAGAGAAAACAGTTGTTTTCGGAAATCGATGTACTGGTTGTCTTGGCTGTATTAACATTTGCCCGATTCAAGCAATTAATTATCGAAAGAGAACACAAAAAAATGGTCGGTACTTTAATCCTTTTGTCGATTACCAAGCGATAAAAGATTGTTTAAAAAGAAAATAATATTCATTTAGTTATTGAAAAAAAGCGCGAATTTAGTTTACTGAATTCATGCTTTTTTTGAAAATTAATATTATAAAAGCCGATATATCTCATCAACACGTTCCAAACATAAAAGAGCGCAAATTAGCAAAAAAAAGATAAATACAGGCGATATCCTTGACTATTAGTTGCTAATTCCACTATAATAAAAACAGAAGAAATTTAACTTCACAATTGGGAAGTGAGTATTATGCTTAGATTAAGAAATATTTCTAAATCCTATACAATTGGTGAATATCATCAAAAAGCACTGGATAATGTTAGTGTTGATTTTCGAAAAAATGAGTTTGTGACGGTTTTAGGTCCCTCGGGTTGTGGAAAAACAACATTGTTAAATATTATCGGCGGTCTCGATAAATATGATTCCGGAGATTTAGAAATTTTGGGAAAATCGACGAAAGCTTTTCATGATCAAGAATGGGATATGTATCGAAACAATTCAATTGGGTTTATATTCCAAAATCATAACTTGATTCCTCATTTGAGTGTAATTCAAAATGTAGAACTGGGATTGGCACTCTCGGGAGCGACATTGGAGGAACGCCATAAACGCGCTAAAGAAGTTCTTGAGCAAGTCGGGTTGACGAGTCATATTAATAAAAAGCCGAATCAGTTATCGGGAGGAGAATCGCAAAGAGTAGCGATTGCACGGGCTTTAGCTAATAATCCAGATATCATATTGGCTGATGAACCGACCGGATCTCTTGACTCAGTAACGAGCATTCAGATACTTGACATTATCAAAGAAATATCCAAAGATCGTTTGGTCATTATGGTTTCTCATAATCAGGACTTTGCTAATCGATATTCGACTCGAATCATCAATTTAAAAGACGGAAAAATTATCGGCGATTCACATCCTGTTACATTAAACGAAGATTTGCAGAACGAATTCAAACTTAAAAAAACCGCAATGAGCCTTATGACAGCTTTAATTTCTTCACTTAACAATATTCGCACCAAACTAGGAAGAACAATTTTAACGGCTTTTGCTGGTAGTATCGGTATCATTGGCATTGCTTTGGTTTTATCATTGTCAAATGGGCTCGACGAACAGATTACGGCCTTTGAACGCGATACCATTTCGGGTTATCCAATCACCATATCGTCGCTTCGTTATAATCCGACGAGTATGATGACAATGGTTGAAGATGAGATGGAAAAATACCCCGATTATGATTATGCCACCCTCTATGTTCCCAGAACTCAGCAAGCTTCCCCTAATACAATTACCGATGAGTATGTCGAGTATGTTACTGATTTTGCGGCGGGAGATGGCAGCCAATATATCTCTGGAATTAAGTATGTGAGATTCG
>JAQWBC010000146.1 GCA_028707415.1 Candidatus Izemoplasmatales bacterium | reverse complement strand
ATAACAAATCAATAAGGAAGAGGATGATTGTCAGTCAAAATCTTAACACCGATTTTGACCTCATCTAAAATACCGTCATCATTGGGATTACTTAAAGCTTTGTCAATTAATCTTGCGACTAAACGGAAGTCATTTTCGTTGAATCCCCTCGTAGTCATCGCTGGCGTTCCCAAGCGAATACCACTGGCAATGAAAGGTTTTTGGGTGTCATAGGGAATTGTATTCTTATTACAAGTGATATTTACTCTGTCAAGCAGGTTTTCGGCTTTTTTTCCAGTCAATCCTGTCCGAGACAACACATCCAGCAACAATAGGTGATTGTCAGTGCCACCACTGACGACATGATACTTCATCTTAAGAAATTCATCTGCAAATGCTTTCGAATTGGCAACGACTTGGGCTTGATATGTTATGAAGCTTGGATCTAAGGCCTCTTTGAAAGCTACTGCCTTAGCGGCGATTACATGCATTAAAGGTCCGCCTTGAATTCCGGGGAATATGATTTTATCAACTTTAATAGCAATTTCTTCATTATTGGTTAGAATGATTCCCCCGCGAGGTCCCCTTAATGTCTTATGGGTCGTTGAGGTGACGATATCGGCATATTCACAAGGGTTTGGATGTAATCCCGCCGCCACTAAACCGGCAATGTGGGCCATATCGACCATCAATAACGCCCCCACTGAATCAGCAATAATCCTAAATCGAGCAAAATCAAGCGTCCGCGGATAAGCCGAAGCTCCCGCAACAATTAAGCGTGGTTTGATTTCTATAACTTCTGTTTGTAATAGATTATAATCAATTGCTTCGGTAACTTTTGAAACATAATAAGGATGAAATTCATAGTCGACTCCCGAAAAATTTAAAGGGTGTCCATGTGTCAGATGCCCGCCTTGATCCAAAGCTAAGCCCATGACGATATCGTGGGGGTTTAAAATTGCTCGATACGCAGCCATATTAGCTTGCGACCCGGAATGGGCTTGGACGTTAACGTATTTGACGTTGAATATTTGTTTAAGTCGTTCTCTTGCTAAATCTTCAACCTGATCAACAAATTCACAACCCCCGTAGTACCGTTTTTTTGGATAGCCTTCAGCGTATTTATTTGTTAAAACACTGCCTTGAGCTTCCAGAACGGCGCGTGAAACAAAATTTTCCGAAGCAATTAGTTCAATATGTGATTTTTGCCGTTCGGTTTCTTGCTGGATCAATGCGTCAATTTCTAAATCGCTGTTTTTAATGATTCCCATGTTATTCTTCCTCTCTCTCTAAGTAAACCCCCGGAGTATCTCCGGATAATTGAACCAAAATTGTTTCATTCTTGCCGGTAGGAATGTTTTTTCCGACATAATCAGCGCGGATAGGAAACTCTCGATGACCGCGATCAACTAAAACCGCTAGCTGAATTTTCTTCGGACGACCAAGATTAATTAGCGCATCCATCGCTGCGCGTACGGTTCTTCCGGTATATAAAACATCATCGACTAGAATGCATATCTTATCATTGACTTGAAAAGCTGGAATTTCGACGATTTTTTTCTTGTTATCATCGCGATACATCGAAATATCGATACCGACGGTTTCGACGTTTTTCCCATTATACAATTGGATATTCTCTTGGATGATTTGAGCGATTGGAAACCCTTTTTTCATTATCCCAATCAAAATGATATCATTTAAATCATCATTTTTTTCAATAATCTCATGGGTCATCCTTCTTAGTGTTTTTAAAACGGTTTCATAATCGAATAAACAATGCATAACTATCCCCTCGGTATTATTATATCATTTTTCTTGTTTCAAGGCCGTTATTTGTCGGTTTGGTTTTTAAAATTAATGATTGTCATAACGCACATGGAAATTGTGATGATGACCGCGCCGATGATTTGTAACCAATTAACCGCAACTTTAAAAACAATAAGATTTGTCAAAATAGTAATGATTGGAATAAAATTCAAAAACAAGTTGGGAAGCGTGACACCTAAAGCGTTAACCGAATGAATGTACAGAAAATAGCATAGTCCGGAACAAACAATCCCTAAAAACAAAAGATTTACCCAGTCATTAACGACAAAAGCGGTAAAATCCGGCAATGGAAAAAAGAATAGTGTAGGAATAAATACCAATAGCGCCATAAATGATTGAATGGCAGTGATTTTTATGCCGTTGTATTTTTTCCCAATCTTTTTTGTCAGTAACGAATATACGGTCCACGAAACAATCGATGTGAGCATTAATAAATATCCGATCAGTTCATTCCCACTAGTTGCGACAGCCAAATCGGCATACATGACCAGTACCACACCAACGATTGACAAGGCAATTAGAAAGATTTCCCGTCCAGAAATTTTTTCTCGAAATGTCAAGAAATTTCCCAAAACCACCATCATCGGGGTAATGGCGGTAATAATCGCTGCCGATGAAGAGGGAATAATTGTTAAAGCCGTGTTTTCTAACACGGAATATAAAAAGATGCCCAAAAACCCGGCGAGAAAAAAGATGATTAAATCAGCTTTTGTAATCCGAAGATCAACTCGTTTGACCAAAACGATTATACCAACAAAAATAACCGCTAAAATATACCGAAAAAATCCTAAAATAACCGGATCAATGACATGCAAGATTTGGGCGGTGCTAATGAATGAAATTCCCCAAAAGATCACCGCAAGAATAATTGAAACTAAGCCAAGCGCCTTCTTCATATACTTAATCCCTTTTTAAAATTTACATTAATTGATTCAATTTATTCCATAGTTGAAGAAAATCCGCCGTTGTCAATGATTCTGCCCGAATATTGATTGCGAGGCCGCACGCGTTTAGATGGGTTTCTAATTCCTCTCTTGTTTGGCCGGAAAATATTGCCCGTAAATTATTGATTAGTGTCTTTCGTCGTTGAGCAAAGCATTGGTGGACAAAAACAAAAAAACGTTTTTCATCTACTGGGCGATTAACGATGTCTTTTCTTATTTCAAGCCTGACGATTGCCGAATCAACGTTCGGTTTGGGAACAAACACGCTTCGCGGAATGGAAAAAAGCACTTTGCTTGTGGCGCGATAATTAATTACCACGGACAATGCTCCATATGATTTCGAATTAGGAGCCGATGTAACCCGATTTGCAACTTCCATTTGCATCATTAAGTACAACGTCGAGACTTTCATTGAGGTTTCTAAAAATCGCATCAAAATCGGGGTAGTTATATAATAAGGCAAGTTGGCAACCACAATTGTTTCTTGGGACTTTGGCAAATATCGCTCAATATCGACGTCAATATCACAGTCAAAGATATCTTGATTAACCAAGACAAGATTCGACACATCCGCAAAGTTTTTTTTCAATATTGGCATTAAATCGCGATCAATTTCATAAGCTAAAACTCTTCGGGCTTGGGTTAACAAACCTTCCGTA
>JAQWBC010000145.1 GCA_028707415.1 Candidatus Izemoplasmatales bacterium | reverse complement strand
ATTTCGACTAAATATTTGAGGGATTGATGATTAGCGAATAAAGCCGTTCCGATTGGAGTGGCTTTTTTTCAAATTCAAATTATCCTCTTTCGTGATATATTGATATCATATGACAAACCGGAGGTACCTTGATGATTGATTTTATTGTAAAAAATCAAAGGAATAATGTCGAGATTGTTGAAGAGGCTAAAATCACGACATATGACTTACCCCTTATGCGAGTTCTCCATCGATACGCAAGAATGACTTTGACTTCAATTGCGGCGCGTATTGAAGCCACAAAAAAGCAATTCCATTGGCAGTCAAAAGTGCCGATTTATTTAGGAAAAGACTTGTTGCTAATACCAATCAAATCATTGCGTTCTCCCCATACCTTGTTGGTTAATTTCTATGCTATCAAATCGACTCAGAAGAAAAACAGTCAAGAAATAGAAATTATTTTCATCGATTCGATTCACAAAACAATCGGAAATGCAAATTTGTTTCGCAAGCAATTAATACGTTGTCATGTCCTCGATTTATTTATATTGGAAAGCGAATCAAAATAAGAAAATGCTTTAATCACTAAAAACAAGGCTTTTATGTGGTGGTTTTTATCCGCAAAAAAGAGTATAATTATTGCGGAAGCAGAAATGAAATTATTGGAGGAAAATGCTATGAACAAAAAAACAATTATGGATATTGATTTGACCAAAAAGCGCGTTTTGGTTCGTGTTGACTTCAATGTGCCGATGAAAGACGGAGTGATTACCGATGATAACCGTATCGTCCAAGCGTTACCGACTATCAAATACATACAAGAAGAAGAAGGGAAGATAATTCTTTTTTCTCATCTTGGAAGAGTTGAAACAGAAGCTGATAAGGCTAAGTCATCACTCGCGCCAGTGGCGCTTCGATTACAGGAGTTGCTTGGCACACCGGTAAAATTTGTCCCCTTCACTCGCGGAGAAGAACTTGAAACCGCTGTTGAGATGTTGAAACCCGGTGAAATTATGATGTTTGAAAACACTCGATTTGAAGATATCGATGGCAAAAAAGAATCAAAGAACAATGCTGAATTAGGAGCATATTGGGCAAGTCTTGGAGACGTATTCGTTAATGACGCTTTCGGTACTGCTCACCGTGCGCACGCATCTAATGTTGGTATTGCTTCCCATCTTCCGTCCGTAGCCGGATTTTTGATGGAAAAGGAATTACGCTTCATTGGTGGAGCAGTTGACAATCCGACTCGACCATTCGTGGCTATTCTAGGCGGAGCTAAAGTGTCTGACAAAATCGGGGTTATAGAAAACTTATTGAAAAAAGCGGATAAAATTTTAATCGGCGGGGGCATGGCTTATACGTTTATGAAAGCTTTAGGATATGAGGTGGGAAAATCAATTTGTGAAATGGACAAAATTGATCTTGCCAAAGACTTGCTGGCAAAAGCCGCCGGAAAAATTGTTTTACCAATAGATGTCGTGGTGACTAAAGAATTCACAAATGAAGCCAAGAGTCGTATTTCCGCATATGAAAACATTGAACCCGATGAAATGGGACTTGATGTTGGTCCAAAGACAATTAAATTATTTAAGAAAGAACTTAAGGGGGCTAAAACGGTTGTATGGAATGGTCCGCTTGGGGTCTTTGAATTTGCCAATTTTGCCAAAGGAACCCAAGAACTATGCGAAATTTTGGGGGCGATGAAAGACGCGAAAACCATAATTGGTGGTGGTGATTCCGCTGCGGCCGCAATCAAAATGGGTTATGGAGAAAAATTTACCCATATTTCTACTGGTGGCGGGGCTTCATTAGAATATTTGGAAGGTAAGACTCTTCCCGGAGTCGAAAGCCTTAACGATGATGAAGGCTGCTCCTGCGGGTGTCATCACTAAAATATTGTTTTTTTGAAAAGTTAAATTTGAATATGAATGTACAAATTAATTTGATTATACTCAACATGCAAGAATATTAAATGAAACCGTTTTTAGAACTCGAAGGCGGATGCGCATGAAGGGAAATTGGTTTTAAAAACAGGTTAAAAAGGTTTTATGTCGCACAAAGATACACATTGTTCTGTAATGCAATTTGAAATCATGGTTTTGTACATCAAACTAAGAAAAAGGCTGTCGTGCTTTGGATCAGCACCCCACCATTGTGTTAAGATCCAAAAGGAGAAAATCATGAGAAAACCAATTATTGTCGCGAATTGGAAGATGTTTAAAACTCGCGATGAAGCATTGTTTTTTATCTTAAAAGTAAGTGATGAAGTCCCATTAATTAAAGATGTTGATTCTGTTATCTGTGCTCAGGCACCGTTAATGCGTTGTTTAATCAAACGGCAAGGAGATAACCTGCGAATTGGTGCTCAAAATATGCATTTTGCGGATGAGGGAGCTTTTACGGGTGAAGTGTCTGGACCAATGCTTAAAAGTTATAACGTCGATTATGTTATTATTGGGCATAGTGAACGGCGAGCAATGTTTTATGAAACAGATGATATTGTAAATAAAAAAATCCTTGCGGCTATTCGTAACGATATTATCCCCGTGGTATGTATTGGCGAACAACTTAAAGAACGTGAAAACGGATTAACAAATACCATTTTGCATAATCAAATCGTCAAAGGGTTTGCCGGAATCGAAGGCAAAGACATGATCAAGATTATAATTGCTTATGAGCCTATTTGGGCGATTGGAACCGGTAAGACCGCCACTGCTGATATCGCCGATGAAACATGCGGGTATATTCGCAAGATGGTAGGCGATATATTCGGGAATTTAGTAGCGGATGCGGTGAGAATTCAATACGGGGGGTCCGTCAATCCTAATAATGTTGATGAACTTTTGTCCAAACCTAATATCGATGGTGTTCTAATCGGGGGAGCTTCTCTAAATCCTGACCATTTTATTTATATGACAAATGCAGCAATGAAAAGAGTGAAATAAAAAAATCGGTTGATTCCGATTTTTTCTTATTAAGGCTTGGATTATCCGTTATTTTATGATAAAATCGAAAGTACTTATAAAAATAATGTTTGGAGGATAAAGTATGAGACATTCTTTAAGAAATTTAATTTTTATAACCATCTTCACTGTTTTTGGATTTGCGTTGCTCGGATGCAATCCGACCTGGAATGTGATTGTAAATTTCAATTCGATGGGTGGGAATGAAGTCGCGTCAGTCGAAGTGGAAATTGGTGGTCTAATAACTATTCCAACTACCGAAAAAACCGGTTATTCTTTTGATGGATGGTATACAAGCAATGATAATGGCGTAACCCTTTTAGATGCATGGTCATTTGCGGATTCGATTGTTGAAACGGAAATCACTTTGTATGCTAAATGGACAGTCAATCAATACACTATTTCGATTGAGGAAAATGGTGGAGTCATTGTTGCTGATTTAGAACAAGACTATGGTACTGCCATAACAGCTCCTAGC
>JAQWBC010000144.1 GCA_028707415.1 Candidatus Izemoplasmatales bacterium | reverse complement strand
ACTGTCAAAGTCGGCGACAAAGTCGTCTATAAAAAGTATTCCACAACCGAGTTTAAATTTGAAGACGAAGAATATCTCATCATTGCTGAAAAAGATATTCTTGCCGTCTTGGACTAGGAGGCTAAAACAATGGCAAAAGACATTCGTTTTTCCAAAGAAGCTCGTTCAGCAATGATTCGTGGCGTCGATATTCTCTCCGACGCCGTCAAAGTCACCCTTGGTCCCAAAGGCCGTAATGTTGTTTTAGACAAAGGCTATGGTTCCCCGCTCATTACCAATGATGGTGTAACCATCGCCAAAGAAATCGAACTCGTCGATCCTTTTGAAAACATGGGTGCCAAACTGGTTTACGAAGCCGCTAACAAAACTAACGATGTTGCCGGTGATGGAACCACCACCGCTACCGTTTTAACTCAATCTATGATTCATAAAGGCATTTTAGCGATTGATAAAGGTGCTAATCCCGTTTTAATGAAAGAAGGCATCGAATTAGCAGCTAAGGAAGTGTCTAAACGTTTACTGCAAAAATCGCATAAAATTGAATCATCGACCGATATTGCCAGTGTCGCCACCGTTTCCTCGGGATCCTCTGAAATCGGCGAAATCATCGCTAAAGCGATGGCCAAAGTAGGCGAAAGCGGCGTCATCAACGTCGATGAATCCAAAGGTTTCGACACCACTTTAGAAGTTGTCGAAGGTCTCCAATATGACAAAGGCTACATTTCTCCATATATGGTTTCTGATCGTGAGAAGATGGAAATCATCTTAGAAAATGCTTTAGTTATGGTTACCGATCAAAAGATCACGACCATTAAAGATATCTTACCGTTATTAGAACAAGTCGTCCAAATGAGCAAACCGTTATTAATTATTGCTGAAGATATCGAAAATGAAGTCTTAAGTACTTTAATTGTAAATAAACTTCGCGGTACTTTCAATGTCGTTGCCACGAAAGCCCCCGGCTTTGGTGACAACCAAAAAGAAATGCTTTCCGATATCGCCGCTTTGACCGGTTCCACCTTCATCGCCAAAGATTTAAATATGGAAATTAAAGACACCACCATTGAAATGCTTGGTGTTGTCAAGAAAGCCGTCATCGCTAAAGACTCAACTACCCTAATTGATGGTAACGGCGATAAAAACGTCTTAGATGCTCGCATTGCCGAAATTCGGTCCCAAATCGAAAACGTTACCGGCGAATATGATAAGAAACGTCTAACCGAAAGATTAGCAAAACTTACTTCCGGTGTTGCCGTCTTAAAAGTTGGTGCTATGACCGAAACTGAATTAAAAGAAAAGAAGTTAAAAATTGAAGATGCTCTCAACGCTACCAAAGCCGCGATTGCCGAAGGCATCGTCGTCGGCGGTGGTGCGGCTTTAGTCGAAATCTATAACGATATCAAACCGACATTAAAATCCGATATCATCGATATCCAAAAAGGCATCAATGTCGTTATTGAATCGTTAACCGCTCCCGTCTATCAAATCGCCGACAATGCCGGTTATGATCCGTTAGAAATCGTGGAAAAGCAAAAAGTTGCTCGTAAGAATTATGGCTTCAACGCCAGAACCGGTGAGTGGGTTGATATGTATCAAGCCGGAATCGTTGATCCAACAAAGGTTACGCGTAGCGCCATTCTCAATGCCGCTTCCATCAGTGCCATGTTCTTAACCACTGAAGTTGGCGTTGCCAATATTAAAGAAGAGAAAGCCGCTCCCGCAATGCCAGAAATGTATTAATATTGATTTCTCATTAAAGACCCTAGTGGTCTTTTTTGTTTATGCAATAAAAATATATGCTTGTGGTAATGTCGTGAGAATCGTATCGATTTGAACTTAAAGGTCTTGAGTTAAAAACGCTTTCATAGTATAATATAAAAGTGTGGTAAAGCACTGATCGTTTTCGCGTTGGATTCGTTCCCTTGGCGTGCTTTTTTTTCTGCCGAGTGGCAGTTAACGAATCCATCGAAAAAGGTAACTTTGGCTTTCTCACATCCCTTTAGGCACCTATCAATCTGCTACAGATTGAAAAATATAGACAAAAGAGGCGAAAAAATTGTTAAAAAGTCAGTATCTGCAAAAGGTTTATGCTTCGGTATCGAAACGTTACAACGATCAGCCGGAATTCATGCAAGCGGTCGAAGAATTTTTCGAATCAATGGATTCTTTAGTTGAAAAAGAACCCAACATCGAAAAATTCGCCATCATGGAACGAATTGTTGAACCGGAAAGAACCATCAAGTTCCGCGTTACGTGGACTGATGATTCTGGTAAGATCCAAGTCAACCGGGCAATGCGCGTTCAGTTTAATTCAGCCATCGGACCATACAAAGGTGGAATTCGGTTCGCTCCGAATGTCAATGAATCGATTTGCAAATTCTTAGGATTTGAACAAACCTTCAAAAACAGTTTAACGGGTCTGCCGATGGGCGGAGCCAAAGGCGGAGCCGATTTTGATCCCGCTGGTAAATCTGATAATGAAATTATGACTTTCTGTCAATCATTTATGTCGGAATTATATCAACATGTTGGTCCAAACTATGATGTTCCTGCTGGCGATTTCGGTGTCGGTGCCCGGGAAATCGGTTATATGTTTGGTTTCTACAAAAAGATCGTCAATCAATGGAACGGTGTTTTCACTTCTAAAGGGTTAGCATCTGGTGGATCACTCGGCCGTCCCGAAGCCACCGGATACGGTGTTTGTTATTTCGCCCAAGAAATGTTAAAAGCATATCGTAACGATACCTTTAAAGGCAAACGCATCATTATCTCCGGCGCCGGAAAAGTCGGCTGGATGGCTGCTTATAAAGCGACCGAACTCGGAGCTAAAGTTATCGCGATGTCCGACTTCTCGGGCGTCATCCATGATGAAAACGGTATCGATCTTGACTTACTCTTAAAGTTATCGAAAACCAATAGTGTCGTTATGGACAAATATTGCCAGACGCATCCTGATGCCATCTTCAATCCCGATACTAAATCAATTTGGAATATCAAATGCGATATCGCTATGCCTTGCGCTACCCAAAACGAAATTTATTTAGAGAGCGCAAAAGCGTTAGTTGCTAATGGATGCTGGATGCTTGTCGAAGGCGCAAATATGCCTACGACTTTAGACGCTACCAGATACTTTATCGACCATGGTATTTTATTTGCCCCCGGAAAAGCTTCCAATGACGGTGGCGTTGCCGTATCCGGTTTAGAAATGACCCAAAACGCGATGCATCTCGGTTGGACCTTTGAAGAAGTCGATGCTAAATTAAAAGAGATTATGGCGGGTATCTTCAAGAAAGCCGATGACGCGGCCATGAAATATACCGGAACACATAACCTTGTTGCCGGGGCAAACATCGCCGGATTCTTAAAAGTATACCAAGCAATGCTTGAAAAAGGCACTTTATAGGCTTTTTATGATGAGAGCTTTCT
>JAQWBC010000010.1 GCA_028707415.1 Candidatus Izemoplasmatales bacterium | reverse complement strand
TTATCGTTTTATTCGCCGGTTGGAAACAAAAGAATCCGATTGCTCGGATTGGAATCGGCTTGTATTCATTATATGGAGCGACAAGTTATTTAGGTGATATTCTCTCCTATTCACGAATTCTTGCTCTAGCAATGTCATCGGCAGTTCTCGGAATGGTGATGAATATGTTGGCGGCGATGTTGGCAACCAACATAATCGGATATTTCTTTGCGGCGATTGTATTTGTAATTGGACATGTATTTAACTTGGCCATGGGACTATTATCAGCATATGTTCATACTTCTCGGCTTCAATATATCGAATTTTTTGGCAAGTTTTATGAGGGTGGAGGAATTCCTTTTCAACCTTTAACTTTGCAGTTGAAACACATTGACATGGTCAATGATAATATAAATCAATAGAAAACATGTGGAGGATTTGATATCATGAGTGACAATTATGGCTTGTTTTATGCGATTCTGGGAGCGGCATTAGTTGCGAGTCTCGGAGGATTTGGTTCGGCTTTAGGCGTCCAAATGGCTGGTAAAGCAGCTGCGGGTGTTTCCAGCGAAAAACCAGAACTTTTTGGTAAATTATTAATTTTGCAGGCGCTTCCGGGGACGCAAGGAATCTACGGCTTTTTGATTGCTGTATTGGTTCTGATTAATTGCGGAGTATTGAGTGGCGCTCCTGATGTCGCGATGTCGATGGACACTGGACTTTCTTATTTTGCGGCTTGTATACCGGGAATCATTGTGCTTCCGATTTCGGCATACTTTCAAGCGAAAATGGCTGTCAGTTCAATCAATATGGTTGCTAAACAACCGGATGCATCTGGCAAAGGAATTACGATGACGGTTCTTGTCGAAACCTACGCGGTTTTGGCATTGCTTGCCAGTATTTTAATGGTTACAGGTATATAATATAGCGAAATGAGTGAGGTAAAATTGGCAAACGTTTCGATTTACGAGAAGATTGAAAACAAAGGACGACAGGATGCCAAAAAAATTATTGAGGCAGGAGCGCAGAAAGCCAAAGAACTGAAAACAGTGACTATCGATGAGGCGAAGCAGCAAATTCTTGCTTCGCAAGCAAAACTTGCTCTAAAAAATGCCCAATTATTGAAGACGATGGCGACGGAATTTGAGCAAGCCGCCAAACAGAATTCATTGGCACGCAAACAAGTATTAATCGATGATACGTTTTTATTGGCTACCAACTCCTTAAGATCAATTCCCGCGGATCAATGGAAAAAGCTTGTCTTGCAGCTGCTATCGACGGATGCCCTTTTGGGTAGTGAAACGATAATCGCTTCAAAACGTGATCATGCTTTGTTTCTCCAAGTTTTCGTATCGGATTTGAAAGCATCTCCAATTGTTTTGGATAAACTGAACCAACAACTAAATGATAAAAAATTTCAACTTACCCTTTCGCCACAAATTGCGGCTATTGACGGTGGTTTTTTAGTTGTGGGAACCAATTTCGATGTTGACCATTCGTATCGAGCTATTTTAACCGAGATATTAAACCATTATGAATCCGAAATTGCCACAATTTTATTTTCTGGATGTGAGTGAAATGAATTACCCGTATGCGAATGGTATTATTAATGCCATTGATGAGAAAATATTGACAAAGGTTAAATACGCTAAATTAGCAGCGGTTGATAAAGCGGATTTTCTTCATACACTCATAACTCTAGGTTACGGGAATGGCGTCACATTTGATTCGCTTACGGAAATCATTGATAAAGAACTTCTTAATCTCAAACATCTCTTAGAAATCATCTCTCCTAAACGGAAATATACTGATTTGTTTTATCTCACATATGATGCTATGAATCTTAAAGTATTATACAAAGAGAAAATCTTTGATGCCCCCCATTTTGAAAATCTTTCAATGATGGGCGCCATCAATCCCTACATCTTAAAAGCTTTTGTCAACGAAAATACCGAAAATGATATTTTGCCTGAATATCGTCCGTGGCTTAATCAAATCGCGGCGAAGACGAAAGAGATCAATAATCCGCGAAGATTATCGGCCATCATTGATAATGAAACCTTTGCTTTTGTGTTCAAAGCCATTAAATACAGTCAATACGCTGCAATGCAGGCTTACTACCGCAGTTTCATAGATTTTAGGAATGTGATTACCCTTATCCGCTCACGGGCGTTAAATTGGGATTATTCGGCTTTTGCTGAAATGGTTATTCCTGGTGGAATCATATCTGACTTAGTTTTCCAAACAGCATATAATCTTGAATATGGATTGCTTGCGAAAGCATTTCAAGATTATTACGGCGAGAAAATATCGATCAATCTAAAAAAGTATTCGATTGATCGTAATTTGGATCGACTGGAACGGAATTTTGATGGAATCATACTTGACATTGTCAAAGAATACCGAAATGATGCATTTAACATTGGTCCCATCATCTACTATTTTTTAAAAAAAGTTGCGGAAGCTAATAACATCCGTGCTATCTACAGCGGATCTGTGGAAATTGACGATCTTGTCGGATGCTAAAAGAAAGAGGGGTCTCGATGGAAAAAATTATTGAGGTTGCCGTTATCGGCGCCGATGAAACAATCCTTTTATACAATGCCGTCGGTATCCGGGCCTTTTCAGTTCAGGATGCATCCGAGGCTGATAAAACGATTTTTAAGTTAGCTAATCAGAAATGCAAAATTATTTATATTACCGAATCAATCTATGAATTAATTCCTGAAACAATTGAAAAATATCAGTTTTCTACTTTTCCGGTTCTCATTCCGATTCCATCGGGGACAAAATCGCGAGCAATCGGGTTGAAAAAAATTAAAAAGAATGTCGAAAATGCCATAGGAATCGATATTTTCTAGAAAGGCTGAACAATATGATAAAAAACAACATGGAAAATAACATTGGTATAATTACCAAAGTATCCGGACCTTTGATTATCGCCAAAAACATGAAGGACGTCAAAATGTACGATGTCGTTCGTGTCAGTGAAAAAAAATTAATTGGCGAAGTCATCGAATTACGTGGTGATTTAGCATCCATACAGGTATATGAAGAAACTGCAGGTATCGGACCCGGAGAACCGGTTTATTTTACCAATGAACCACTATCAGTCGAACTTGCCCCCGGTTTAATCGAAGGCATTTTTGATGGCATTCAAAGACCACTTAGAGTAATATACGAGTCATCTGGCGATCGCATTCCTTTGGGTATCGATGTTCCTAAATTAAATCGCGAAAAATTATGGCGATTTATTCCAAAAGCCAGTACGGGATCCAAGGTTATTGGTGGCGATGTTTTAGGTACGGTTCAAGAATCAAGCGTAGTTGTTCATAAAATTATGGTGCCCCCAGATATTAATGGAACTTTGACATGGATAATGGATGGTGAGGCCACCATTATCGACATCATTGCTAAAATAACGGAAGAAGATGGCAATGAACGGGAGATTTGCATGCTCCAAAAGTGGCCAGTTCGTAAAAGCCGACCATATGCCAAAAAACTAGCTCCGACGGAGCCGATGGTTACCGGTCAACGCGTTATCGATACTCTTTTTCCAATTGCAATTGGGGGTATCGCTGCGATTCCCGGTCCATTTGGCTCAGGAAAAACAGTTGTTCAGCATCAATTGGCTAAGTGGGCTGATGCGGACATCATCGTTTATGTTGGCTGTGGTGAACGTGGCAACGAAATGACTGATGTTTTAATGGAATTTCCGGAATTAAAAGATCCAAAAACCGGAGAAGCCTTGATGAAGAGAACCGTTTTGATTGCGAACACTTCAAACATGCCGGTTGCGGCGCGTGAAGCTTCGATATATACTGGCATTACGATTGCCGAATACTATCGGGATATGGGGTTCCGAGTTGCGGTTATGGCGGATTCGACTTCCCGTTGGGCTGAGGCTTTACGAGAAATGTCTTCTCGGTTAGAAGAAATGCCCGGTGAAGAAGGTTATCCTGCGTATCTATCATCACGGATTGCAGAATTTTACGAACGGGCCGGTTTAGTAAAGTGTTCTGGATCTGAAGGTCGCTTTGGTGCTATTACCGCAATTGGTGCAGTTTCACCTCCAGGAGGAGACACTTCAGAACCGGTATCACAAGCCACTTTAAGAATTGTTAAAGTGTTTTGGGGTCTTTCGGCAACATTGGCCTATAGACGCCATTTTCCGGCAATTGATTGGCTGAAAAGTTATTCACTTTACAGCGACACGATGGACGAGTATTTCGATGCTCATGTTAAAAAAGATTGGTCAAAATTAGTTCTTGAAACTAAAGATATTCTTCAAGAAGAAGCTAAACTTGAAGAAATTGTTCGACTGGTCGGAGTTGATAGTTTGGAATTTTTGGATCGACTGACCTTGGAATGTGCCCGGAGCATTAGAGAAGATTATCTGCATCAAATTGCTTTTCATGAAGTCGATACATATACATCACTTAATAAACAATATGGAATGCTAAAAGCGATCTTGACTTGGTACAATGAAGGAAAAAAGGCTTTAAAGAATGACATTGCTTTTTCTAAAATAATAAAGATGAAAATATTGGAAAAGATTGGTCGGATGAAATACATCAAGGAAGCTGACTTTGATAACAGTTGTGTGACAATTATGAGTCACCTTCATGAAGAATACCAGGCCTTGGCAGAGGGCGGTGAGATTAATGCCTAAGGAATATAAGACAATTAGGGAAGTTGTCGGACCGTTAATGCTCGTCGATCACGTGGAAAATGTGAAGTATGATGAATTGGTATTAATTCGTCAAGCAACCGGCGAAGAACGTATTGGAAAAGTGTTGGAAATTGATGGTGATCGGGCTTTGGTCCAATTATTTGATTCTTCCCAAGGATTAAAAATCAGTGATGCTAAAGCGATGTTTCTTGGCCGAGGAATCGAATTAAAACTCGCTCCAGAAATATTAGGCCGTGTTTTTGACGGCATGGGTCGTCCCATTGATGGCGGTGGCGAGATTATTCCTAAGAAGAATGCCGATATTAACGGAACCCCGCTTAATCCGGTTGCCAGGAATTATCCCAGTGAATTTATCGAAACCGGAATCAGTGCGATTGATGGTTTAAACACTTTGGTTAGAGGGCAAAAATTGCCGATTTTCTCAGGTTCGGGATTGCCGCACTCCAAACTGGCGGCTCAAATCGCTAGACAAGCAAAAGTCTTAGGTAAAGAAGAAGCTTTCGCAGTTGTCTTTGCGGCAATTGGAATTACTTTTGAAGAAGCAGACTTTTTTATTCGCGATTTCCAAAAATCCGGAGCTATTGAACGATCGGTTTTGTTTATCAATTTAGCCAATGATCCGGCTATTGAACGAATCGCCACCCCCCGAATGGCAATCACTTGTGCTGAATATTTAGCATATGAATTAAATATGCATGTATTAGTTATTTTAACTGATATAACCAATTATGCTGAGGCTCTTCGTGAGGTTTCGGCGGCGCGTAAAGAAGTACCTGGTCGTCGTGGCTACCCTGGATATATGTATACCGATTTGGCATCACTTTATGAACGTGCCGGAAGGATTAAAGGCAAAGTGGGTTCGATTACTCAGATTCCGATTTTGACGATGCCGGAAGATGATAAAACGCATCCCATTCCCGATTTAACCGGTTACATCACTGAAGGTCAGATTATTTTATCTCGTGAACTGAATTTAAAAGGCATATATCCACCGATCGATGTTTTACCATCGCTTTCGCGTTTGAAAGATAAAGGGATTGGCGCTGGAAAAACCCGCGAGGATCATTCGGAGACAATGAATCAATTGTTCGCAGCTTATGCGCGGGGAAAAGAAGCCAAAGAGTTATCGACAATTTTGGGCGAGGCCGCATTATCTGACACGGACAAGTTATATTCTCGATTTGCGACCCAATTTGAAAATAAATATGTTCAGCAAGGTTATTCCGAAGCCAGGAGCATCGGTACAACTCTTGATTTGGGCTGGAAGTTACTAACAATTTTACCGAAAGCGGAGCTAAAACGAATCAGTCTGGATAAGATTGCAAAATATTTGCCGGCGGTGGAATAAAATGGCTCAATCGCTAAATCCCACAAGAATGGTGTTGTATAGTCAAAAAAAGCGACTGGCAACTGCCAAACGCGGCCACAAATTATTAAAGGATAAACAAGATGAATTAGTTCGGCGGTTTATGGCAATCATCAAGAAAAACCGGGCTTTACGAATTGAAGTTGAAGCTAGTTTAGCCAAAATAATGGCTCATTTTGTTAATGCCAAGTTGAAGATGAGTTATGAAGGAATAATCGAAGCGTTAATGGTGCCGACTCGCGAAGTTACCCTTGCGGTTGATTATAAAACCATTATGAATATTAAAACTCCGGAAATTAGTTATCAAGATGACGGAATTATTGATTTGACGTACGGTTTTGCTTTTACACCTTCCGAACTAGATACGGCAGTCATTGATTTATCCAGATTGTTACCGAAAATGATTGAGTTGGCATCTTTGGAGAAATCTTGTGATATGTTGGCTTCGGAAATTGAAAAAACGAGAAGAAGAGTCAATGCAATCGAATATATCATGATTCCTGACATGGAAGAATCGATTCATTATATCACAATGAAACTTGAAGACAATGAACGCGGGAATATCACTAGATTGATGAAATCGAAAGAAATTATTTTGGCAAAAACCGTAAATCGTATCGAGTATTAATTAAGGAATAAGCGGGAACGTTTGCTATCGCTCCCGCTTGTGCTATTTATATAAAAAACATTTCCCCTTTTGGTGATTATTTGGTAAAATAGATAGTGCAGGTTTCGGGAAGTGGCTCAGCTTGGTAGAGCACTAGACTGGGGGTCTAGGGGTCGCGGGTTCAAATCCCGTCTTTCCGACCATTTGTATAAAATATAGGCACTTTCGCCCTTGAAAGTGCCTATTTTTTTTGCTCCAGTGATGAATAGTAGTTGGCTTTTCTCAAAGAGCACTTTTTTGAGTTCATTAACGTGTGTCAAAACGTGTGTCAAGTGATAATAATCAAATAAAAACCGCTATTTTTGGCGGTAATTGTCTGTAAATACCCACTAAATCAGTCTAGTGCTCTTAGATGCTGAACTTCCCAAAAAAGATGAAGGTCTAGTTTTGTTCAGATCATATGAATCATTGTGATTTGATTAATTCAAAAAACCTAAATACAATTTAATCGGCACTATACTATCTTCCGGCATTTATTTATAAAGCATTGAATTCTGGAAGCCACATGGTAAAATAAATACTATGTGGTATTGAACTGATTTTATAGGCAAATGAGATCACGTTATATTCCTGATTAATATCAACGAAATATTGGACTGGTATGGTTTTTTGTCAGTGGGTCGCCTATGATATCATATGGGTACAAACCGAAAGGACGAAAAGCTATTTTCCCGATATGCAGACAGATATTCACCTGACATAGCATTGTCAAATAACCGAACGAAGTATTGACAATTCACCGAATGGATTATTTTAAAAAAATAGAATGGTTTTTTGTATTCATATGAGATCATGGCGAAATGGAATCAATGGGCCCCTCTATCAACTTTGGTTTTAAAATATTGGGCACGTATTGACAACGTGCGCAATAAATGATAAAATCTGTGCATGAGGTGAAAACGTGACCAAACTGCCATTTCAAGTTGATTTAGATCAAATTGACATTCTCAAAGCGCTCAACATAGCTAACAATCGCATCGGGGAATTGAATGGGGTGCTTCGCTTACTGCCAAATCCCCAGATCATTCTTAACGCAATCACACTCGGGGAGGCCAAGGAATCCTCGGAAATCGAAAATATTGTCACGACGTTCGACGAAATCTTTCGCGAAATCACGTTAATAGAAGTCACCACGTCGGCAAAAGAAGTCGTTAATTACCGGACGGCGATGTTACATGGTCTGAAACTTGTGAAAGACAATGGGTTCATCTCGACGAACATCCTTGCTGAAATCCATCGGATCGTGGATTCCAAAAGCGGAGACATTCGGAAGATTCCCGGAACCGTCATTCTTAATACAAAGACCAAAGCAGTTCTTCACACGCCGCCACAGAGTGAAGAAGAAATTCGTGATTTGCTTGCCAATCTTGAAAACTATATCAATAACCCAGAGATGGAAAACACTGATTCGCTCATCAAGATGGCATTGATTCACTATCAGTTCGAATCCATTCACCCCTTCCATGACGGAAATGGTCGGACGGGACGAATTCTGAACATTCTATATTTGGTCCAATCCAAGAAACTTAGTCTTCCAATCCTCTACTTAAGCAAATACATCAACCAGACGAAAGCAGAGTACTACAGTCACCTACAAACAATGAGAATGAATCCAACAGGAATCCAACAATATGTTATTTATATGTTGAACGGCGTTTCAGCTATGTGCGACTTCACTATCGGATTCATTGAAAAAATGACAAAACAAATGGAACTTGCCGAAAAACAAATCCGGACAAAATGCCCCAAAATATATTCACATGATCTGATTTTATATCTGTTCCGTGATTTCTATACCAAAAACGAATTTTTCCGGGGAGCATTGGGAATCTCCCGCAACACAGCTTCCGCTCATTTAAAAGAACTGGAAAAAAACGGCTTCTTGATTGAAGAAAAAGTCGGGAAAGAGACATTATATAAAAATGCGTTCCTGTATGAGTTGATGCAGGAGTGGTGATGCAGTGTCTGCAATTATTGATACTTTCACAGCTTTTCAGTCAATTCTATATGAGTTCAATCAAAAGAATGCATCTTCAAATATGAGGGTTCGATTACACTTTTAGAATGTGTGTCAAGACGAGTGTCATACCATATTCAAAAGTGCTTAACTATGCCCAGATATAGCGGTATTTATGGTTATATAACACTAGACTGGGGGTCTAGGGGTCGCGGGTTCAAATCCCGTCTTTCCGACCACTTTACACAAATTGGCGCTTAATAAAAAGAATAAGCGTCTTTATACAAATATATTTAACACGCACATGAAAAAAAGTGCGTGTTTTTATTTTTATATAAAAATACGACATATCCGCGCTGTTTTTATCATAAATTTCGTATTATACTAACAATATAGAACGAAAACATTACTATCGCTGTTAGATGGGGGGATGTTAATTCCAAGAATGATTATCGGGTATTGAATATAGTGTAAAGTCATCACTGACTACTTGTTAATGCGGCGTCGATAGTTGCTTACATTTTATTTTAGATACTATTTATGACAAATCAGAGAGGAAATCAGTTATGCCAGAAAAAACGATTGAAGATTATCAAAAAGAACTTAAACAGGAAATTACTGACTTAAAAACTGACGTTGATTTATGCCAAGAAGCAAATGAAATACGAGCGTTACATGATAGAAAAGAAGCTAAGAAAATCAAAAACATCCAATCAATATTGTCTATTGTTACCGGAGGTACATTTATTACAACTATTTTTGTGGAGCCATATATTAGTGTACCCATCGGTGCTGTGGCTTCGGGAATCCTTCTTTATCTGAATGCCTCTTCAAAAATTACTCAATATGCTGATAGTGCGGCTCTTTGCTGGAAGGCATCAACGACATTTAAACGAATTAGTCGCGACTACCGTTCTTTAATTTCGGAGACAGAAGTTCAAGAACCAGCCTTAATTCGAAAACGAATTGATGAGTTAAAGGCTGCCACTTGTGCCATCGACGAAAGTTTTGAGACGTTATATAAAAACGAGATATAAAGAATAACTTGGACAAACATTCGTTCTCTTAACATCAGCTCGTAAAAATAATTACGAGTGTTTTTGGTAATAAATCAACAAATTCGGAGTTTTATGGTAAGATAAATGATAATAAATATGAGTGTGGGTGGTTCACTTGAAAAAGAAAATACGGGTTTTGTTAATAGTCTTAGTGTGTCTTGTTTTGGTCCTCTATTTCGGCTTATTGGCATGGTCTAATAACACATATGCACCCGCAGATGAAATGTGGGAATATGTCGATGAAGATGATTATAGTGTGGTCGGCGATTTCACTATTTTTACCCCCAAAATTGTTGCCAATGGCATCGGCATCGTCATTTATCCCGGAGCGCTTGTCGAACCGTTAGCTTATGCTTATTATGCCAACGAGTTGTCGAAGGAAGGGTATCTTGTCTGTATTCTTCAGGTAGCGTTTAATATGTCGATTTTCGAAACAAACAAAGCGGGAGAATTTATCAAAGAACATGAGGAAGTCGACACTTGGTATGTTGCTGGACATTCAATGGGCGGCGTCTCTGCCGCGTCCTACGCACTAGATAATGTCGAAATCGTCGAAGGTGTTATTTTCTTTGCTTCATATCCTTCGGACGCTACGGATTTATCGAAGACTAATTTACGCATATTATCAATCTATGCCGAGAATGATGGATTGACACTTCAAGAAGATATCGGTAATAGTATGGCTTTATTACCTCCAAGTGCTCAATATGTCGAAATTATCGGTGGAAACCACGCGGGATTTGGCATGTATGGAATGCAAAAGTACGACAATGCCGCGACAATTACTAATTTAGAACAACAAGACCAAATGGTGACTTTGACCATTGCTTTTATCGAAAATGAATAACAAAAGATTCCTAAAAATAATTTTGATGTTTTCTTGACTCTCATTGATGAATGCATTATAATACGTTGTAAGGTTAACTTTAAATTAGTCCTGTGAGGCTAAAAAGGGGATCAACTAAATACGCGATCTTGACGTAAACCCTTTTCGCCGCAGGCGGGGAGGGATTTTTTTATGAAAAATCTGTTCAAGCTTTCGGATATCTCAATTGACGAAATTGAGGCAATTATCAAAGAGTCAATCCGATTCAAAGCAGGTATGAAATATGACAAGCTAGAGGGCAAACGCGTTATTAATGCGTTTTTTGAGCCTTCGACAAGAACGCAGTACTCATTTATCTCTGCTGAACAAAATTTAGGGATGATTGCGACCAATTTCAACGTCGAAACATCATCGGTCAAGAAAGGTGAAAGTCTCTATGATACCATGAAGACTTTTGAGATGATTGGATATGATGTTGCTATCGTCAGGCACCCAACCATTAAGTATTATGAAGAACTGGAAGGAGTTGGGATTCCGATCTTATCGGGGGGTGATGGATCGGGAAGTCATCCGACGCAAAGTTTGCTCGATTTGATGACTATTTATGAGGAATTTGGTCATTTTAAAGGATTAAAGATTGCCTTTATCGGCGATATCCGTCATTCTCGTGTAGCGCATACCAATATCGAAATCATGGATCGACTTGGCATGGAGACGTATACATCAGGTCCCAAAGGTTTTGATGATGGAAGTGCTCCGTTCATCAATTTTGAAAAAGCCTTACGTGAGATGGATATCATTATGTTATTGAGAGTCCAATTTGAACGTCACGAATATGATATGACGTTGGATCGGAATCAATATTTTAATGAATATGGAATGACGAAAGAACGGGTAGCGTTGATGAAAAATAGTGCTATTATCATGCACCCCGCTCCATATAACCGTGGAATTGAGATATCGGATTATGCTGTTGAGTGTTCGAAAAGTCGAATTATGAAACAGATGCAGAATGGCGTTTTTGTCCGAATGACAGTTTTAAAACGAGCTTTCGAATCATAATTGAAAGGAGCAGTGTAGTTATCGGTATAATTACACAAACCATTATGAAGATAATTATTGATCAAAGTACAATTGAAAGAACCATAAGACGGATATCATACGAAATTATTGAGAAGAACCACGATTTAACTAATGTGGTAATTCTGGGGATTCCGACTCGCGGCGTCGTTTTAGGTAATCGGATTGCTACCAACATAAAAGCCATCGAAGGTGTCGAAGTCGCTTGTGATATTTTGAATGTTCGACCTTATCGGGATGATTTAAAAGTTCCGCTTCCGAAAATATTGCCAAAAGTAGATGTCACCAACAAGACCGTAATATTCGTTGATGACGTATTGTATACAGGAAGAACCGTGAGAGCGGCTCTTGATGCGGTGATGGATATGGGAAGACCGGCGAAAATCTATTTAGCAGTTTTGATTGATCGTGGGCATCGAGAGTTACCGATTATGGCAAACTATGTTGGCAAAAACATTCCAACGGGTCAAAATGAATCAATATTGGTTCGGTTTATGGAAACGGATGGCGTTGAACAAGTTGTTTTGGAATAGGTGAGACAATGAAAACGTTATTAAAAAACGGAAAAATCATCAAAGATCAACTTGAAAAAAAAGATATATTGATTATCGACGACAAAATTGCGGAAATTGCGGATGTAATTGATTGTCCGCAAGCCATAATCATTGATTGTACGGGTTTTGTTATCGCACCGGGATTTATAGATATGCATGTCCATTTGCGTGAACCAGGGTTTGAATACAAAGAAACGGTAAAAACAGGAACACAAGCTGCCGCTAGAGGCGGATATACGCTGATTTGTCCGATGCCAAACACTAATCCGGTATGTGACAGTGTTGAGAAACTAAAACGGTTTTTAGAGATTGTCAAAAAGGATGCCTTAGTCAAAGTCCGTCCATATTCATCAATAACGACATCATTATCGAATCATGGTGAGATTGTGGACATGGCCGCAATGATTAATGATGTCGCGGGGTTTTCTAATGATGGAGTGGGAATTCAAAATTCGGATGTGATGTATCAAGCAATGCTAAAAGCCAGCGACATTGAAGCCATGATTGCGGCTCATTGCGAAGATGAAAATATGCTTTTTGGCGGTTTTGTTCATCGGGGAATTAAGTCTAAAACTAACGGTTGGACATCGATGACATCATTGCCAGAAAGTTTACAAATAGCTCGTGATGTCTTGATTGCCGAAGAGACCGACACGCGATATCATGTTTGTCATATCTCCACTAAAGAAGGCGTTAGGATAATTAAAGATGCCAAAGAACGAGGGCAGAAAGTTACATGCGAAGTGACTCCGCATCATTTACTTTTAGTTAATCATGATGTTGAAAATAGTGATTTTAAGATGAATCCGCCACTTCGAGGAATTGATGATAAATATGCTTTAATTCATGCTTTGATTGAGGGGACAATTGACTGTATTGCGACCGACCACGCCCCGCACGCTCAAAACGAGAAGGATTTGGGCATGGAGAAAGCGCCTTTTGGAATTGTGGGTTTAGAAACGGCGTTCCCTTTAATTTACACTAACTTGGTCAAGACTAATATGGCTTCTTTATCACAAGCGATAAAATGGTTTTCGATAAATCCGGCTAAAATCCTTAATTTAGAATCCGGATATCTTGTTGGCGGGAGAACGGCTGACTTAACTATTTTGGATCTGAATAACAAAAAAACGATTGATAAGAGTCAGTTTTACTCGAAAGGAAGAAATACGCCTTTTGAGGGCTGGGAATGTTATGGATGGCCAGTATTAACGATGGTTAATGGATTGGTGGTGTACCAAGATGAGTCGTTTAATCGTAAAGGCAAATGATTTGATTGCTCACAACACGTATAAAATGCTTTTGAAGGATGCTTTACCGCATTTACCTGGACAATTTGTGGAAATTAAAGTGAATGATACAATGACCCCATTTTTGCGTCGACCTTTCTCGGTAGCTGATTATGAAAACGGGATTTTATCCATTGTCTATAAAGTAATCGGTGTAGGAACACAAATATTGTCGATGATAAAACCGGGATCATCACTTGATGTAATTGAACAACTCGGAAATGGGTTTAACCTCAATATTAATGATAAAAAAGTTACTTTAATCGGAGGAGGTTGTGGATGCGCTCCGTTATTGTATCTTGCGAAAGAACTGCGTCGGATTGAAAAGACGGTTACGCTAGTGATGGGGTTTTCTTCAAAAGAGGACTGTTTTTTTATTGACGATTTTTATTCCTTAGGGGAAACTATTGTTACAACTGATGATGGCACCTTAGGAATTAAAGGCAATGTGGTAACCATGATGAATAATCCGATTATTGATTATTACTACGCTGTTGGACCCATAGCAATGCTTAAAACCATAACTATATTATCAAAAAGAGGACAAATATCGCTTGAAGAACGCATGGGATGTGGATTTGGAGCTTGTATGGGTTGTTCAATTTTAACGCATCAAGGACCAAAACGAGTCTGTGTTGAAGGACCGGTTTTTAAATCAGAGGATTTAGTATGGTGAAGCTTAAGACGAGTCTTTTAGGGATGCATTTGGAAAATCCAATTATTCCGGCATCGGGAACGTTTGGATTCGGAAAGGATTATACCGCTTATTATGATATAAATATTCTCGGATCGATTGTGACGAAAGCGATAACTTGGGAACCAAGAATCGGCAATCCAACCCCAAGAATCGCCGAAACACCGGCAGGAATGCTTAACGCGATTGGATTACAAAATC
>JAQWBC010000143.1 GCA_028707415.1 Candidatus Izemoplasmatales bacterium | reverse complement strand
CCTATTATTTTTTCGTGATTCCATCTGGACTTGTTGTTGGTGGCTCGACTGGTATTGCAATGATAGTCAGTCGTTATGTTACGTGTCCCGATTTCGGTTCTTTCATTAGGATTCAATGGATTGTTTTTACTACTTGGATTGTTGTTTTTGGGAAAAAAGGAATTTTATCGAACCATTTATGGCTCGTTACTGTTCCCGGGGTTTTTAGCCTTATTTGAAATCTTATTCTCCGATTTGATGTTCGCAGAAAGTGATCTTTTATTGATTACTTTATATGCCGGCGGACTTGCTGGCATGGGATTTGGCATTGTCTGTAAATATGGCGGATCGACCGGTGGAACCGATATAGCCATTAAGATTGTCAAGAAATATTCCAAGTTTTCCTTGCAGGTAAGCGTATATCTTGTTGAAGCGACGATTATTATCGCCGGAGCTTTAACCTTCCCAACGGGAATCAATCAAGGGATTATCACGGCATTATATGCTATTGTCGTGGTCATGATCACCGGGAAAGTATCTGATTATTTTTTGGTTGGTTCTCAATCAAAAAAAGCAGTAAATATTATTACCGATCATCCTAAAGAACTAAAAGATGTTCTGTTTTCGACCTTGCGTCGCGGCGTTACTGAAATTCAAAGCCAGGGTGGATTTACGGAGCACAAAAAAACAATATTAATCACGGTCATCTTGAATACTGAATACCATCGAGTTATGCAAATCATCAGCGCTAACGACCCCAAGGCATTTGTTTATGTCACGCCCGCCTCGGAAATTCGCGGCGAATGGTCTAGTAAGGAAGAGGTGTTGGTCAACCGTGATGACAGTTTTAAGCCTGAAAAAAAGTAAAAAAAGTTATACAGTTACTTTCAAACTTGTTGATAATTCTTCCGTTGTTTTTTTGGTATCGGAAGACATTGTCGTCGAATATCGTTTGATTCCGGGCAAAATTCTTGAGGATTTTGCCTTTCAGTCATTTAAAAAGGCTGTCGATATCGATGATATATTTCAAAAGACCAAAAATTATGCTCTTCGATATCCACAGACGCTTGCGGGAATGGAAAAATATCTAGAAACCCGATTGATCACGACCGATAAAATTGGATGCGTCATTGACAAACTGAAAGAAAACGGAATTCTCAATGACGAAATTTACGCACAAAACTACGTTGAGAACCACTTTCGCTTTCATCACGAAGGAAAAATAAAAATTCGTTTCGATTTACGCCAAAAAGGTGTTTCCGAAACGATTATCGACAAGGCGATACAAGTTATAACCGATCAAGCTGAAATCGCGGCCATGAAATCTGTTTTTGACCGAAAACAATCGACTCTAAAAAACAAACCTCTTCATCGCGGAATGATGCTTATGAAGGAACATTTAGTCGCCAAAGGTTACGATCGAGAATCAGCAGAAGCATTTGTCATCGCCAGGGCGGGGTTGTTTCATAGTTCAACCGATGAATTATCTTTAATCAAAAAAGATTATAAACGTTTATGTAAACAGCTCGGTAATCCAACACCGCTAGATTATTCACAAAAAAGCAAGATAGTTCGATCACTGATGGCGAAAGGCTATTCTTATGCTACCATTAAATCGCAAATCGAAAGCGGGCCAACAGATGACTAACCATCGATATGACTTTGATATATCAGCTTTTTTATCGGGTTTAGCTTATTCGACGTTCCGTTTTTTTGGTGCTAAATTAATTACAGATGAGCGGAACCAGATAGTAGGCGGATTATTTACCACTTATGCGCCAAGCGCTAAATCAGTTTCAGTAGTTGGTGATTTCAATAACTGGGATCGACAAAAAAACATTATGGATAATATTGATGAATCCGGAATTTATCAGCAATATATTCCCGGAATTAAGCAATTTGACAATTATAAATATGCCATAGTTGCTGCTTCAGGAAAAACAATTCTTAAAGCTGATCCGTATGCATATTACGCCGATATCCGTCCCGATACAGCATCAAAAATATACAATCTTGATGGCTATGAATGGCATGATGACCGTTATTTACAAAACCGTAGAAATCATAATACAGCCTCAGACACGATGACTATTTATGAAGTTCATCTTGGCTCCTGGATGACCCAACCGACACAAACCGTTTATAAATACAATGAATTTATCGGAAATTTGCTTCCGTATGCTAAAAATGAAGGGTTTACCCATATTGAACTAATGCCAATTACTGAGCATCCTCTTGATGAATCGTGGGGTTATCAAACAACAGGATATTACGCTGCTACATCGCGATATGGAACTCCTAAAGAGTTAATGAATTTTATTGATGAGTGCCATCAAAACGGAATTGGTGTGATTATGGACTGGATTCCTGGGCATACTTGTAAAGACGAACATGGGTTGACTTTATATGATGGGGAGCCTTTATATGAATACAGCGATTCTTTGATTCGGGAAAATGTGATTTGGGGTACGGCTAACCTGGATTTAAGTAAAGGCATAACTCGCAGTTTCTTAATCTCGAATGCAATATTTTGGATTGAATATTTCCATATTGATGGGTTTCGAATCGACGCTGTTTCCAACATGATTTATTATCTCGGCAATCCGATGAACGGTACCAATTATCCCGCCATCGATTTCTTGAAGCAATTATCTGTCGCCGTTAAGCAAACTGACGGGTCAGTTTTGTTAATTGCCGAGGATTCGACGGACTATCCGGCGATTACTAAACCAGTCGCCAAAGGCGGAGTTGGCTTTGATTACAAATGGAACATGGGATGGATGAATGATACGCTTAGTTATTTTGAGTTAGATCCACTATTTCGTAAACATCACCATAAACTCATTACTTTTGGATTAGTATACGCTTTTTCCGAAAAATTTATCTTGCCGTTATCTCACGATGAAGTCGTTCATGGCAAACGATCGTTGATTGAAAAAATGCCTGGTGATAATTGGCAAAAATTTGCCAACTACCGAGCCCTTTTAGGACTTCAATTTGCCCATCCGGGAAAAAAACTTTTGTTCATGGGCAATGAGTTCGCCCAAGTTGCTGAGTGGCGAGACAAATCTGAATTGGATTGGCCTTTACTTGATAATCCGATTCACAGTCAGGCAGCCAAGTATGTCAAAGATTTAATGGCTGTATATAAATACCATAAAGCATTCTTTGAATTAGATCATGATTCGCGTGGTTTTCGTTGGATCGACGCTGACAATAAAGATCAATCAGTTTTTGCTTTTGTCCGATATGCAAAAGACCCGACTGACTTTTGTGTCATAATCATTAATATGACTCCCGTGTCAAGAGAGAGATTTACCATCGGGGTGCCGAAACCGGGAGCATATGAAGAAATACTTAATAGCGATAAAGACTTGTATGGGGGATCAAATGTCTATAACGGGATGTCAGTGAATACGATTCTGCAAATAAACCATCATTATGATCAATCCATAACAATAAAACTAG
>JAQWBC010000142.1 GCA_028707415.1 Candidatus Izemoplasmatales bacterium | reverse complement strand
AGATCCTTGACTTGCCGAATTTGAAAGTGATCGACATGAAGACGGTCCTAAGTAATCTCGTGTTCACGAAATGCCCCTTGGACGGCAAGAATACCAATGGACATTGTCTATTTTCCCCGTTCTACCATAATTAAATTAATTTCTTGTTCGTTGATTCCGACCATTGCTTCGCCGAGGTTTTCGGAAATTTTGGCAAGAACTTGCGGATCATTATAGTTCGTTACTGCTTGGACAATTGCTTGAGCTCTTGTTGCCGGATTACCCGATTTAAAAATACCAGAGCCGACAAAAACTCCTTCAGCACCTAATTGCATCATTAATGCGGCATCGGCTGGTGTTGCAATCCCTCCTGCTGCGAAATTGACGACCGGCAACTTATGAAATTCATGAACATACTTTATCAAGTCAAGCGGAACGGTAAGTTCTTTAGCAGCTTCATACAATTCATCTTCGGATAACGATCCGATTCGTCGGATTTCACTTTGAATCATTCGCATATGTCGAACGGCTTGAATGATATCTCCGGTCCCAGGTTCGCCTTTTGTTCGAATCATTGCAGCGCCTTCGGCAATCCGTCTCAAGGCTTCACCTAAATTACGAGCGCCGCATACAAATGGGACCTGAAATTGAGATTTATCGATATGATAAATGTCGTCTGCTGGTGATAAAACTTCACTTTCATCGATATAATCGATTTCGATAGCTTCCAAGATTTGCGCTTCGACGAAATGTCCAATTCGTACTTTGGCCATGACGGGAATAGAGACGGCTTTTTGAATTTCCTTAATCATTTTAGGATCGCTCATTCTTGATACACCGCCGGCAGCACGAATATCAGCGGGAATGCGCTCCAAAGCCATTACAGCGCATGCACCAGCTGCCTCAGCAATTTTAGCTTGTTCCACCGAGGTGACGTCCATGATGACGCCTCCTTTTAACATTTGTGCTAAAGCCTTGTTCAGTTCATAACGATTTGTTTCCATATTATTCCTCCTGTTGATGTTGACATTATTTCGTCTATCGCATATTATTATATTGCTAACTGGTATTAAATAAAGTATCAGAATGCGTTAATATAATAATGCCAGATATGAGTGGTGATAAAGTGTTGACAATCTTTTTGAACCGACAATCAAAAACGCCATTATACGAACAATTGTATTTAGAAATTAGAAAACTGATTGAGGATGGTAATTTGTCAGGCAACACAAAAATGCCATCGAAGCGAAAACTTGCTGTTAATCTCAACATAAGTCAAATTACGGTTGACAATGCTTATCAACAGTTAGTGGCCGAAGGATATTTACGCTCAATTCCGAAAAGTGGTTTCTATGTGGAAATGCTTTTGATTTCCAATAAAAGCGTACTTGTCGAAACAATTGCAAAGCCTGATGACAAGGAATCCATAATTGTTAAATCATTATATGATTTTAAGACCAACATCATTGATTGGCAGATGTTTCCTTATGATATTTGGGCAAAATTGAGTAAAGAGACGCTATCAGAGTCAAACTATTCCTTAGTAAATGAAAGCGATTTACAAGGATGTTTGCAGTTAAGAAAAGCGATAGCAAAGTATTTGGCATCTTATCGTGGTATTCAAGCCACTCCCGACCAGGTGGTCGTTGGAGCAGGATCAGAATATTTGCTCGGTTTAATTATCCAATTGATGGATAAAAATCAGATTGTCGCTTTGGAAAACCCTGGATATGGGAAAATAGCGCGAACGTTTATGAGCCATGATGTTAACACAATTCCGATTGCTCTTGATGAACAAGGATTACGATGTGATGAACTAGAAAGAAGCAGGGCATCAATCGTTCATATTACTCCTTCTCATCAATTTCCTTTAGGGATTGTCATGCCAGTAGCCAGAAGATTAGAATTGCTGAAATGGGCAAAGAACGGTAATGATCGACTAATTCTTGAAGACGATTATGATAGTGAATTTCGGTTTTCCGGTTTACCAATCCCAGCTTTACAAGGACTCGATCAAATAGGAAAAGTAATCTATTTCAATTCGTTTTCTAAATCGTTGGCGCCTTCATTAAGAATTGGGTACATGGTTTTACCAAAGGCTTTACTTTCCCGTTTTCGCGAAACCTTTAATTCATACGCTTGCAGTGTCCCAAATTTTGAACAAATCACACTCGCACGCTTTCTTGACGAAGGGTATTTTGAACGGCACTTAAACAAAATGAGAAAAGCCTATAAAAACCGTAAGGATTATTTAATTAGAATACTGACAAAAAGTGGCTTAAACAGTTGGCTTGACATCCGTAATTCCGATGCAGGTTTGCATTTCATCATGTCAGTAAACAATGGAATGACAGAAGCAGAATTAATTAATTCCGCAAAAGCATATGACGTGAACGTTTATGGTGTGTAGGATTATTATCAAAAACCAGCGGCTAATATTCCGAACTCGATGCTTGTGATTGGCTATTCGGGAATAAGTACTTCATTACTTTTGACAGCAGTAGAAAACCTTGAAAAAGCTTGGGGATGTACATGCAAAATAAAATCAGAATAGATTACACAATTATAAGGACTTGGATTTAACAGAGTTACTGCAACCAATTATAAAAATGGTATAATTTTATTATATATAAAATATAAGTTGATGTCAGAAACACAAAGAGGAATGATGATGGAACAGTCGATATGGAAAAAACAATACGATGAGTTAATTTCTTACTTGCGGTCAGATAAAAACAATCTCGCTGTTCAACAAGCAATTTCCATAATGAAAAATAATCCAGCCTTATCCTATCAAAGTGTTATGATTGAAGGCTTGATGGGAATTGGCAATCTCGCTCAAGCAGAGAAATTAGTCGAATCGATGAAAAATTACAAAAATGATGATCAGGAAGCAATAAAATATGGCATTTTTGCAATCGCAAATTTATTAAAATCCGGTGGAAGAGTTGTAGAAGCATTAGTATACTATGAAGCAGGACTACAACCCGACGAAGTAATTCATTGTCCACGAATGAATGCGTATGGAAAAATATGCCGAGAAATGGCGCTATCCCGTTTTGGAGATAATTCGTCATCCCAGCGTCTATTAAGCGAGTTAGCCGCGGCACAAGAAAATAATGATAAATATTTGGTTGTGCTCGCTTCGGCCTATATACTAGTCGGGAAAACAAATTTACATCAAACATTTACATTGGATTTTGCTCAACCGTTATTAGATAATATTGATGACTACATATATCCCGGTCTGAAAGCTTTAGCGTATATTGCTACTATATGCAGCGATTGTTATAATGAAAACACCGAGAATTCGATAATCATAAAAATTATCGAATTAATTCTTAGATGTGAAGGAATTAAAGGCGATCCCAATCTGATCGACGAATTTTATTTGCGCTTTCAGATACAAATACAATCATTACCTGTTGGAACCAGTCTTGACGTCTGGATGAAAAAATATCTTAAGCCGGTATTAGATTATCAAAAACGACAAGAGTCGTTA
>JAQWBC010000141.1 GCA_028707415.1 Candidatus Izemoplasmatales bacterium | reverse complement strand
CCATGCAGATTCATAAAAACGCCACCGACTTAATTCCGCTTCCCAAAGACAAGGACCTTGAATTAAGAACAAGGTTAGAAATAACAAATGATGATCATGTCTTCTTGTTTGTTGGTCGAATTGAAGTTGTAAAAAACGTTTATTTCTTACTTGAGGCTTTGAATGTTTTGCATCAAAAAGGCAATAAATTTAAAATGCTGATTATCGGGACTGGACCAGCGATGGATGAACTGAAAGAACGTATTAATGAGCATGGTCTGGAAAAAACAGTCTTGATGCTTGGAAGAATTGAAGACCGACAGTTGTTAACGCGGTATTATCGACTGGCGGAGTTATTCTTGTTTCCGTCTTTGTACGACACTAATTCGTTAGTGCAAATTGAAGCTGCCAGCCAATCTACACCCACGGTTTTTATCAGGGGCGCGGCGACAGCAGCGTTAGTCACTGATCAGGAAAACGGCTTTTTGGCAGACAATGACCCAACTCAATTTGCGGATTTAATCGCTAATATTATGGCTAATCATGATTTATATACCAAAGTAAGTGATGGGTGTTTCCGCGACTTATATCGAAATTGGGATGACACGGTCAAAGGCATTGAGCTTCGATATCGTCAACTGGTGGCTAATCATTCGTTAAAAAAATAAAAATATTATATGGTAGAGGACGAAAAAATGAAAAGAAAAATTACTTTATTGGGATTGCTTGTTCTGAGTTTAATGACGATGGTCGGTTGTTCTGCAAGTGCTGAATTGGTTGCCTTCATTGATCAGTTCACTTCTTCAACAAATCACCAGATGGTGCTTTCGATGTATTCAGCCGAAGATGGGTTTGTGACATTGACATATCAAGTCGATGGTAATAAGTCTTTCACCGGTAATTCTTCCGATCCGACGGCGGACACTTTCACCTATTACAATAATGGAACCACGTATATTTACACCCAGGATGAAGAATCCGCAACTTGGATTAAAGAAAGTGTTACGGAGGAGCTTAATAGTATTTTTGATATCGCTTCGGAAATGGTGGCCATTGATTTTCAAAAAACCGGTGATGATGAATTTACCTTGAAAAGCAGTCATCTCAGTGAGTATGAGATGGAGTCTTTTGTAATTGTGCTAAATGATGACGGGGCTGTTTTTACCATCGTCGCCGATGGAATTGAAATGACAATCACTATTTCTGAATTTGGCAATATTTCCTTGACGTTGCCTGCAGTTGCGGAATAAAGCAAAAAAAACACTAACGTATTTTTAATCGGAGAATCGATATACCAGGAGATGGTCACGATGATGAACTCATTACGAGGAAATGTATTATATGGTCAATCGGGAGGACCGACTGCCGTTATCAATGCGTCAGCTTTTGGATTAATTCAAGAAGCTTTGAAACACCATGATTTAATCCCCGAAATCTATGCCATGAAATATGGGATTAAAGGAGCTTTAAACGGTGATTTGATTTGCATTAACGATCAAGACGATGCGGATTTAGTCAAACTACCTTCGACTCCGGGAGCTGCATTTGGATCGGTTCGCTATAAACTCAAGGATTTCGCTGTCGATGATACTGATTTTTGCCATCTTTTGGCGGTTCTAATCCAATATAATATTCGCTTTTTCTTTCTTAATGGTGGCAATGATTCGATGGATACCTGTGATAAAATTGATCGATATCTGAAACAAAAAGGCTATCGATGCCAAGTTATTGGTATTCCGAAGACAATTGATAATGATTTACCCGTCACTGATCATTCTCCAGGATATGGCAGTGCCGCTAAGTATATCGCCAACACGATGATGGAAATCGTGTGTGATACCATCTCTTATCCGAAAAGTAAAGTTGCGATTGTCGAAATCATGGGACGTCATACCGGATGGCTAACCGCTTCCAGTCATATTGCTACGCATAATGGATCCGGTCCTGATCTAATCTATTTGCCGGAAATTTCCTTTGATTTTGAACAATTCTTAGCAGATGTAAAGCGTATTTATACAGAGAAGAATCGATGCGTGATTGCGGTTTCTGAAGGTGTATCTGATTGTGAAGGTCATTTCTTAGGTCTTTCATCGCGAGCTCGCGATGATTTTGGTCACGCGATGCTTGGTGGCGTTGCCCATACGCTTGCGGATTTAGTATCGGCTAAACTCGGTTATGAAACTCGGCCGATGGAACTGGGATTAGTTCAGCGATGCGCTTCCCATCTCCAAAGCAAAGTTGATTTGAAGGAAGCAATGCTTGTCGGAAAAGTCGCCTTAAGAAGGGCACTTGCCGGTGATAGTGGGGTAATGATTTGTATTAAACGCGAGCAGAATCGTCCCTATAAATCCAGTTATTTTACCCATCCATTTGCGGATATTGCCAATGGAGAAACCAAAATACCAAGAACCATGATTAATGCATCCGGCAATGGTTTAAATGATTCGTTTCTTGATTATGTATTGCCACTCGTTCAAGGTGAAGTTAAACCAAAATATAAAGATGGCGTTGTTGGGTTCTGCCACATAAAATAAAGTTGGGATGTCCATTGACGGACATCCTCTTTCATGGTACGAGGGATAAATGGCATAATTATACCAAATAGGTGTATAATGTTAATGTGCTAAATCGATGATGAGATAGCAAAACTAAAAATTAGAGTATCAAAGAAGGAGAAACACCATTAATGACTTTTGAAAATTTACAGATTATCGAACCGATCCGACGAGCATTGACTCAGGAAGGTTATGAAATACCAACTCCCATCCAAACTCAAGCGATTCCGGTTTTGTTAGCGGGCGGAGATGTTTTAGGCAGTGCCCAAACTGGCACTGGCAAAACTGCAGCTTTTGCCATTCCGATTTTACAAAACTTGTTACCACTGACAGATGCTTCAAAAACAAAGCATATCAAAGCATTAATCTTAACCCCGACACGGGAACTAGCGCTGCAAATCAAGGAAAGCTTTATAGCTTATGGTCGCTATTTAAAATTGAAAACGGTTGTCATTTTCGGTGGCGTACCCCAACGACCGCAAGAAACGGCTTTACGTGCCGGAGTCGATATCTTGGTCGCGACACCAGGGCGATTACTCGATTTAATGAGCCAAAAACTTATCGATTTGTCGCAAATCCATTTTTTTGTTTTAGATGAAGCCGATCGCATGTTGGATATGGGTTTCATCAACGATGTTAAAAAAATCATTGCCGTGTTGCCGAAGAAGCGGCAGACGATGCTTTTCTCGGCGACAATGCCAACGGAGATTGCTGCGTTATCGGCTTCGATTCTGATTAATCCCACAAGAATCGCCGTCGTTCCTGTCGAAACGACGATTGATGCTATTGATCAAGCCGTTTATTTTGTCTCAAAAAAAAATAAGATTAAATTATTGATGGAACTGTTAAATGACAAACGCATCACTTCAGCTTTGGTGTTTTCCCGGACCAAACATGGGGCAAACCACATCGTTAAGGACCTCACCTTCGCGCATATCGACAGTGACG
>JAQWBC010000140.1 GCA_028707415.1 Candidatus Izemoplasmatales bacterium | reverse complement strand
GTCCGCGTCTTTATCGAAGCATCATGACAACTGCCGAAGCAATTGACGAAATTGAAAGGTGTGCGGGAACACAATTTGATCCCGATATCGCCACCCGATTTGTTGCCGAGATGCGTAAAACGCTTTAATAATAATGATTAATTTAAAAGTCGACACTTCCATATTTTGGAGATGTCGACTTTTTTAAGCAAAGATAAAGACAACGGCAGTAATGATAATGATATATATAACACAAATCAGTGAGTAAGTTTGAATGTAGATTTTACTTTGATGCGGAAAATCTTTTAAGACAAATTTCAAAGTAATCAAGCTAGCTAATGAAGCAATCAAAGTACCCATTGAGCCCACGTTGACGCCTTGTAATAACGGTTTCCAATAACTGGCATCCGTAAAAGTCGATAACAATATCGAAGCCGGGACATTGGAGATGAACTGACTGGTGATTAATCCGGTAAAATATACCGAAACATCGGAATTCAAAACGCCGGATACAAAAGTGATGACACTAGTCATTTGACTCATGTTCCCGGTAAAGATGAAGAAACAGGTGAAAGTCAGTAATAATGGATAATCGACTTTTTTCAGTAAATGCCGACCGAAAATAACAACTAGGATGGCGGTAATCCCCAAAGCCCACAATTCAGGAATCACTTTTAGTACACATAAAAAGGCATTTATGAAAATCAACAAATAGATAATTAATTTTTTACCGGATACATTGGGCACAACCATAATCGGTTCGCAAGGAACATTGGGAACCAAGACAATGGTTGTGCCAATCAGAAGCAAGAAGCCCGCAATGGTAATAGGCGCCATCGTCATCACAAATTGACCAAATGATAAGTCGTAAAAAGCATATAAATAGATGTTTTGCGGATCACCCATCGGAGTTAAAGCGCTGCCTAAATTAGCAGCGATCGTTTGTAAAATCACAATGATCAAAGCGTATCGCGTTTGGTGAGTCTGCTTAGTCACTATCAAAGTGAAAGGGACAAGCGTTAATAACACAGCGTCATTAGTCACCCACATGCCAAAGAAGAAGGAAGCTAAAATGATGACTAAAGCAATCCATTTGATGGAATAAAACTTGGCTACTAATTTCATGGCGATAAAACTAAATAGATTACATTCCGCCATTCCCGCAATGGCAATCATCAAGGAGAACATGATGATGAGAACTTTATAATTAATATATCCTAAATAGGCACTTGATGGAGTAATAAAAAAACACGAAACAATTGCCAAAATTAAGGCAATGATAAAGACTTTATCCTTCCAAAAATATTGTAAAAGCTTTTTCATATGTCACCATTTCTGAAGTGGTAATAATTACGATGATATTATACTACAATTCACCTTAAATACAACGGCCATCATTGCCGCAAACGCAATAATTCTGATTTTTTGGATTTGCCAAAATTATTTTTGATTATTAGCACTCTATGCTTGACTTTGCTAAAAGGGTTGTGTATAATATTGTTAGCATTCAAAAAGATGGAGTGCTAAGGAGTGATTAATTTGTTAAACGAACGACAAGAACTAGTCTTAAAACTAATCGTTGAAGAATATGTTCGGACGGCTGAACCCGTCGGGAGTCGATCTTTGTCCAAATTCATCGAAGTCTCCCCTGCAACCATTCGCAATGAGATGTCGGACTTAGAAGATCTCGGGTTTTTAGAAAAAACCCATACTTCCAGTGGTCGCATCCCTTCCGAAAAAGGCTATCGTTATTATATCGAGACGATTCTCATGAATGCTACAGAAGATACTGATACCTACTCAGAATTTGATTCGATATTTGAAAATCAAGAAATCGAAAGGGAACAATTAATCAAAGAAGCCATCGATTTATTGAGTCAGGTAACAAACTGCACCGCGATTTCTTTAGGCCCAAATGCTTTTAATTCCCGAGTAAAAAAAGTGCAACTGATTCCTTTGTCTCCGATTTCGGCACTGGTAGTCGTTATCACGAACCTCGGTCATGTCGAATCGAAACAAATCAAGATTTCTGAAGATATGGAAATTCAAGAATTAGTTAAAGTAATCGATTTGCTTAACGAAATTCTCGTAGACACACCGATTTCCCAAGTCTCAGAAAAACTGCATTACGAAATACAGCACCAACAAATCAAGGAATTATTAAAATATCGGGAAACCATTGTTGATTCGTTTATCGAAGCATTCCAAAAATTTGCCCAAACAAAGTATTATTTGACCGGGCAATCCAATATGCTTTATCAACCCGAATTCAATGATATTCGTAAACTTCGTGAGTTTCTTAACACGATTGAAAACAATGATATCTTTAAGTTAGTTGAAACCAATGCTGATGGCGTATCTGTCAAGATCGGCACCGAGAATTTAGTAACTTCAATGCAAGATTGTACCGTTGTTTCCGCCTCCTATGATACCGAAGAAGGCGAAAAAGGAACGATATCAATTGTTGGTCCGACGCGGATGGAATATCGCAAGATAATTCCCCTTATCCGCTACATTGTCAAGCATATATCCAAATTATACGAAGATAAATAAGGAGCTCATGAATAATGACAAAAGACAAAGACGAAAAAAAGCAACCAAACACTGAATCAACACCAACGGATGTTCCTTCCGAGGCAAAAGAAACATCGATTGAAGAAAAAATTGTCGGTTTATCGGAAGAACTTGCAAATGTTAAAGATAAATATCTCCGGGCTTTAGCGGAGATGGAAAATTTTAAAAAACGCAATACCGACGAATTGCACCGCGAAAAGCGGTACGCTTCGATGCCGGTTTGTGACAAACTGATCGATCAACTGGAAATCTTCGATCAGGCATTAAACGTTCAAACTGACGATCCTAATTTCAAAAACTTTCTATATGGTTTTAAAATGATTAAAGACATGATTTATAATGTTTTAGTTGAAGAAGGCGTTAGCCTTATCGACATTCAAATCGGAGATGTGTTTGATCCTGGCATCGCCCATGCCGTCGATAAAACCATCGATTCTGAAAAAAACGACAATGTCGTTGTCAAAATTGTTAAAAAAGGTTACAAATACAAAGATCGGTTATTACGACCAGCTATGGTCGTCATTAATATGAAACCCATCGCTTTAGAAGCAGAAATGCCATCTGAAGACGCGAAAATCGATAATAATATCGCTTAATCCCTAAGGAGGATACCTGTATGAAAAAAGTTATCGGCATTGATTTAGGAACCACCAATTCATGTGTTGCCGTCATGGAAGGCAAAGAGGCCAAAGTCATCACCAATCTAGATGGCAATCGGACTACACCTTCAGTTGTCGCCTTCAAAGACGATCAAATTCAAGTTGGCGAAGTCGCCAAACGGCAAGTAATTACTAATCCCAATACCGTTTATTCAATTAAACGGAAAATGGGAACGAACGCCAAAATTAACATTAATGGCAAAGATTATACTCCCCAAGAAATATCCGCAATCATTCTGCGCAACTTAAAAGAATCGGCAGAAGCTTATCTTGGCGAAAAAGTCACCGAAGCGGTAATAACTGTCCCGGCTTATTTTAACGACGCGCAGCGGCAAGCAACCAAAGATGCCGGTAAAATTGCCGGAGATCGGAA
>JAQWBC010000139.1 GCA_028707415.1 Candidatus Izemoplasmatales bacterium | reverse complement strand
GTCGTTCTTGGCGGACGAAACGAAAATGCTGCTCTTTTGGAACAACGCTTCGATTTTATCTTTTTTACCGGAAGTACTTCTGTTGGCAAAATTGTATTAGAGAAAGCAGCGCCAAACATCACCCCCGTTTGTCTGGAACTTGGCGGTAAGAGTCCCTGCATCATTGATAAAGGAATTAATCTCAAACTCGCTGCCAAACGCATTGCTTTTGGCAAACTAATTAATGCCGGTCAAAGTTGTGTCGCCCCCGATTATGTTTTGATTCCCCAAGCTAGTCAAGATGAATTTATCCATCACTATCAAGAAGCGATTACAGAGTTCTTTGGACCTGACCCCCTCCATAATTATGAATACCCGAAAATCATTACTCAGAAACATTATGAACGACTTCAAGGATTGATCAGTGGCGAAAAATGTGTAATCGGAGGAACTTTCGCCGATCAAAGAATCGCCCCAACTGTTCTCATCGATATCACCCAAAAATCTCCGGTTATGCAAGAAGAAATCTTTGGACCTATCCTTCCGCTTATAAATTATGAATCCATTGATGAGGTCATTAAATTTATCCAAAGCAATGAAAAGCCATTGGCTTTATACCTATTTTCCAATAATAAAGCCATCTGGCAACGTGTCATCGGTCAACTTTCATTTGGTGGTGCGACAATTAATGACACGATGATGCATTTCGCATCTTCTGAACTTGGTTTTGGCGGTGTTGGCAATAGTGGAATGGGTCGCTATCATGGATATCAAAGCTTCCTGATTTTTTCTAATTTCAAAGGCGTTGTAAATCGGTCAACCCGAATTGATATTGCTCTTCGATATCATCCATATTCGCCATTAAAAATGGCTATTCTAAAAAAAATAGTAAAATAATACCATTTTCATACCAATGGTTCCCTTTAAGTGATAGTGCAAATATGATTTGCCTTCACTGATCATAGGGAACCATTCTTTTATATAGAGACACAAAGTGTCCTTTAACAAAAGAAGAGCAAGATTTTAAAACACAAAATCAAAAAAGAACCAATATGGTTCTTTTCGTTATATATCAGTGAAAAAATCATCACTTAATCGAAGTAGTTTTTACAAAACTACCCTTTTTGCATGGCCGCAATCGTATCATCAGTTAATGATGCCACCGTCATCCGCTTCATTCCCCGGCAATAAGTGACAATTTCGCCCTTAAAAGGGACAGCCCATTTTGTGGGGACATGATTGTTCATAATACCGATAGCGGTCATAATCTGGGCTGCATTGCAATCGACGTCATAGCCAATCATACCAACAATATGGATGGTTTCTTCAAAATCACCGTTTCCAAACCATAAGGCAACTATTTCAGCGGCAGCGTTAGGATAACTGTGAATCCAATTATAGGTTTTATATCGTGGTTCAATTAAATTCCATACTGATTCCCAATCTAGCCCGGTTCGACAGACTTCAAGAGCTTCTGAGACAACGGAATAGTACTCGGAGTCAGTAGGGATTGCTGCTACAGACTGTTCAATCAAGTGCCGAACATCTGTTGCTGTAAAAGCAAGAGAAACCAGTACCGCGTTGAATATTTCCCCGAGAACACCATTATTATAATGAGAGACTACTCCGTCAATGAAAGCTAAACGCGCGGCTTCTTTTGCATCTCCAGGTGCTAGCATGCCACAAATAGCTCCGCGCATCTGCGCTCCAATCCATTCTCGATATGGGTTATTAAAATACCCGCTTTGGGGAGGGAGGATACCTGCCCATATGTTTTTTAAAGCGATTTCTTCGGCTGACCAACCAAAGGGAACAACGGAAACCCATTCAAGGGCTACATCTTTACTCGTAATCTTTTTGCCGTATTTTCGATAAGCTTCAAGAAAAGCTATTTCATAGGTTATATCATCGTTATAGGTGTTGGGAGTCCGAACATAATCCCGGATTTCCCCAAAAGCAGAACGGATATTCTTAGTCACATACCCCTCAAGGGCGGTTCCAAAAGCTCCTCCAACAATTTGAGCCAACCATCCATGGTACATTTGCGAGCGAAACTTAAAAGAAGTGCAATCAATTGGTATTCTTAAACTAAAATCGACTTTTTTACAATATTGTCCATATGATTCGTAGGTTTTATACTGATGATAAGGATGATTATGAATCATTTTGAGTTGGCCAAAAAGGTTCCATAACTGGCAAGTAATCAAAATTAGATTTCTCAGATCATCTTCCGCAAACGCCTTACGGCCAGCAATCAATAATTTTTCAGCCTTTCTGACATCATAACCCATGTTTTCCATGGATTGGACGGCACCGGCGATAACCGATTCCGGAGCTCCGCTCCCAGGAACGTTTGAAGACCATTTCATTTTGGTTGTGAGATCGGTCATCGCTTCAAAAGCGGCAATTCCTTTCCACGATTGTTCATCTTCAGTCAAAACGACGGGGATGCTTTCGTGAAGTAGTTGGTATTCAATTTCCCAGGCTTTTTTCATGTTTTTCTCTCCTTTTCGATGAATGAGGATGTGTTTTGTGATAACGGATAATCGAGTAAATCACCAGTCCCACAGCAGTTGTTAAGTAAGGTAAAGTGTTAAGAAGTTCATAGGGAATGGCCAAAGTAGAGAAAGTCTGAGCTGCTAATGAAAATGCATTCACCGCACCAAAGAGCACAGCGAACAAAGCGGTAGCAATTGGATTACCAGCACCAATGGCTTCGGCAGCAATCCCAATGAATCCGCGGCCTGCGACCATACCCGTATTGAAATTGCTCATGTAACCTAAAGAAAGATACGCTCCCCCAAGACCGGCAAGACCGCCAGCGATTAACAAAGCAATCATCTTGACACGAGACGTTTTAACACCGACGGAAGCGGTAGCGACTTCATTCTTCCCGACCGCAATGATACGTAATCCCAATACTGTTCGGTTAAGTAAAAACCGAATCGCAAAAACACCGATGATAGCCAGATAAATCAAGGGATTGATGTTGGTAAATAATATTTCTCCGAGGAAAGGAATTTTATCCAAAATCGGAATAGTCCATAAAGTCATAGCAATACCGGGGTAATCGCTTTTGTTTCCCGTAATCGCATAAACAACAAAAATAGCTAGCCCGGCGGCAAGAATATTTGTTGCAATACCAACCAGAATATGATTTGTGCGAAGTTTTACAACACAAGTGGCAAAGAATAATCCCATAAGGATTCCGACCATGACACCAGCAATGACACCTATGAATGATGAATTTGTAAGTGTACTGAAAATAGCGGCAGCAAGTGCCGATATCACCATTGAGCCTTCGATTCCAATGTTGAGAACGCCAACTTTGTTGGAAACGAGGGCAGCAAGGGAAGCAAAAACAAGTGGAGTGGCCAGTTGAAGAATCATTGAATAAAAATCCGCTGACGTAAATAACTCGAAAAAATCATTCATGAGCAGACACCTCCTCATGAACAACGACGCGTTTTTTCTTAAACATCTTGGTTGCTATTACGCTTTGGAACCAAGTGCTGGAGAAAAATGCTTCCGAAGCAACGAGAATTAAAATAAGTCCTTGAATTATTTGAACAACCTCTTGAGTGACATCAGCATTGAAAGCCATGAGATCCGCTCCTGAACGCAA
>JAQWBC010000138.1 GCA_028707415.1 Candidatus Izemoplasmatales bacterium | reverse complement strand
GGAAAACCATGCGTCCACTTGAATTGTTGACAGCTCTATCGCCGTTTGTGGCCGTCACTGCCTTTATCATCCTTGGCGAGTTCGGATATTGGAATCCCGGATGGCTTGTTTTCTTGATGATTCCGATGATTGGAATTCTTAATATGAAAAATAGAACGCGAGCAATTTGGTTTGAGATTACGTTTATCGTGGCTATCGGTATTTATTTATACTGCGGATATGCCCTTGGCAGATGGGATTATGGGGCTTTAGCATTCTTGTTGCCAATAATCTATAGTATTATGATAAATGATTTCCAATTTGAATTCTTTAAACGTGATCTTCCTGTCAAAATTACGGCAATAATCGTAATTATTGTGTACTTTGTGGGTGGTATCTTATTCAATTCATGGAGTTATTTATGGTTAGTATTTCTCCTTATTCCGGTAGTGGCAATTTTGGCAAAGGGACACCGTCATAATTGGTTCGTCGCCATATCGCCGTTTATAGCAACCACAGTATTCTTTGTTTTAGGATATTTCTTTGATTTATGGACAATAGCCTGGCTCGCTTTTCTTTTAATACCAATAGCCGGAATTCTCAAGAAATAAATAAAAAAAGCCAAACGGCTTTTTTTATAATATCACATATGTAATTCCATCATTGCCTTTATGAAAATCCGCATCCTTCTCAATAAAATGTTTGAAGCGACGGATAGTATCATCATATCCTTTCATTACAACAATGGCTTCACCGGGAATGTAGGCTTTTATCATTCGTGAGTTTTTTTGCATTTTAAGCATTAGATGAACGGCTTTTTTGATGGCACCACCGATACCATTTGAACCATAACCATGGATAATTTTGATTACTTTTTCTTTCCCTCGACAGAGTGATAATATGGATAATAATCGCTGTCTTGCTTCTTCAACTGTTGGCAAATCCGATTTTATGTCAAATTCATGCATATTGTTAATCACTTCCTATAATTAAATTGTATCACAATTCACTCATAAAAATCTATCTTCAAGTAAAGAAAAATGATTGTCCGCGGACAACCATTTTTTTAAATACAATTTTTTTATAAACGTTTCGAAATTATTGTAGCTTTTTTATTTGCCTTCGATATATACGCGAGTAAGATCGATTGATCCGAGAACACTTCTAGCCCATCAATCACAAAATATTGTGTCATATTAAAAAGCAAAAACGGGAATGGAATGTTTGAAATTAACAATTGGAATCAAAACTTGCTAATCTCTTCATTATTAAAAATGTATTCAACAGTAAAGTCTTCAAAAACAATCTCATTTGCTTCGGTAAAAGTAAAACCCAGTTCATGCCCTTCCTTAGTGAAGGCTTCCCAATGATTATCTCTCCAAGTTTTAAGAGTTCGATCTTCCCCCTCACGCTTACATATTTTATAGGTCATATTTTTATATGGCAAAATAGTGACTTTTGAAGTTTTGATTACACATCGGGGGATTAGTTGCCAATCTGTAACGAGAGAATAATCACCTAGTTGGGGAATCCGACTGTTTTCTATCTCATATGTTTTAAGACAAGATGAAGTTGCTTTTTTAGTGCCTTTCAAAACTAATTCAAGTAATAAATTAGCCCATTTTTCATTATCCGAAAAATAAAACGATTCAAAAAATGGTGTTTTAATATCCATTTTTTTAAGTTTTAAAAAATACTCCCATGCGTTTTCGCTTTTATGGTTGTCCATAATTCACCATTTTATTTAGTGTTCTAAACGCATTATATCACATGATTTAGAAAAAAATCTATACCCTAATAAAAAAACGCTCATCATTTGATGAACGTCAACTTACAATGGCTGGGCTAGCTAGATTCGAACTAGCGGTTTCGGAGTCAGAGTCCGATGCCTTAACCAACTTGGCCATAGCCCAATATCGACGATAATTATACCACGCCCCAAGCCACCATGCAAGATGAAAGATTGATGATAATAACAAAAAAAGTTTACCTTTAATTTTTCAAAGGCAAACTAATTTTATCCTTCATTTTTTACTCTTCAACGTTTTGTGTTTTTTTGGTTTTCGCGGCAATAACACCGCCAATTAAGAAACTCGCATTTAGAAGAATTCCAGCGATGGAAGCGGTCGCAATTGCTGGCAATTCCATTCCAAACAACGGAATAACACCACCGAACAAAAAGGTTCCGCCAATCCCAAATATTAAAATAACGGCAATTATTGCCATGTTCTTTGCGTCAAACAGGTCAACTTTCTTTTCAATCATTATGGCTATTCCCTGGGCCGCAATAACGCCAAACAAATAGATTGAAGCCCCGCCAATGACCGCACTTGGCAATGTATATATCAAATTCGCTAAAGGTGTGAAAAACGATATTATCATCGTGATAATCGCTGCCGCCCCCAAAACCCAGACCGAAAAATTCTTTGTAATCGCCATTGTTGAGATATTTTCTCCATAATTGGTTCCGGCCGGGCCTCCGACAAACCCGGATACGATATCTCCGACACCATCACCAATCAAATTGAGACCCAATTTATCATTTATTTTATAACTTTTAGTTGTATTCTTCTTTTTCGCTAAATCATTGACATATAAATCAATTTGAAAAAGATGCGCTGTCGACTCGGGAATCGTTGCTAAAGCAATCGGCATGATGGCAAACACTGCTGTCCACGAAGGAATCGGTAACGTGAAGTGAGGTAAGTTAACGAAACCTTGCGTAAAAACATTGCTAAAGTCGACCATATTCGTTTGAAATACCCAATCTGATAAAAGCGCCGCAATGTATCCAGTTATGATTCCCAACAATATCGGCAATTGGCTCAAAACCCCTTTTTTAAAAACGACCGTGTATACTATAATTGCTATTAATGTAATAATTGCCACCGCCCAAGACGTATCGGATACAGTACCCAAAACCGCATTATATCCCGACGCTTGGCTCATTGCGGTTCCTGCGAGTGATAAACCAATAATCATCGCTACTGGTCCGGTGACTACAGGCGGAAGCACTTTTTGAATTTTGTCAAACCCAAAGGCATTGACAATAAATCCCGCCCCAATCGAAACAAAACCCGAAAGGATGATTCCGAATTGAGCTTGTCCAATCAAGTTATCCGATGCGATTTCACCGACGGAACCGATACAGGTAATCCCGATTATTGCCGCTATATAAGAAAAACTCGAGCCATAATATAACGGTATCTTGCCTTTTGTGACCAAGATAAAACAGATTGTCGCAAGACCGCTGGCAAAGATGGTTGTGGAGATGTGAAACCCGGTCAGTAACGCGACTAAAACAGTGGCAGGGAACATGACAAGGATGTGCTGGAAGGCAAACAAAATTAGTTTCCCCCAGGATGGTCTTTCATCGGGAAGATAGCCGATGATGTTCTTGGTTGCTTTTAACATATTGTTCTCCTTTTCGTTTTTTTGTCTAGTCCTTACCAAGCAAAAAAGACACCCGTAGGTGTCCTTTTAAGGTAATTTAATGGTTAAGCTACCTTCCGATGCTCACAGGCATCGGTTAAAGGACCTAAACTATTATCAGTATATCATTTGCGAAAGATAAATCAAGATATTTTTATGGTTTTTTAAAATAATTTCACAATAAATATTGTCTGCATAATTCTC
>JAQWBC010000137.1 GCA_028707415.1 Candidatus Izemoplasmatales bacterium | reverse complement strand
GTCGCCCAAATTGATTCCTTTACTGATGCGAATCGAATCTTCTTTTCGCAATAAACCACTTAGTTTTACGTGATATTCTTTCTCGACTTTATAGCGAGGATGAATCAAAGTGTTCATAAAATCGCCATCGTTTGTCAGAAGTAATACACCAGTTGTATCATAATCTAATCGTCCAATGGGGAAAACTCTTTCTTTTCCGGGAATCAAATCGATAACGGTGCGACGGTTTAGATCATCGCTGGTAGTCGATAGATACCCACTAGGTTTGTTCATAAGATAATATACTTTTATCTCTTTTTTGAGCGAAACACCATCAACAATGATTGAATCAGCATCGGAGACTAAAAATCCCAGCTGATGAATTATAGCGTTGTTTACAGTTACACGCCCATCAATGATCATTTGTTCAGCAGCTCGCCTTGAAGCAACGCCGGCGGCAGCCATAACTTTTTGTAATCTTTCCATTTGATCACCAATCGATAAGACCTAGATTTCCGGATTAGTATGCGTTCCGGATAGACGTTTTAAAAAAAGTAGAGACAGATCGCTATCCCCACTTTTGATGATTATTGCGGTTGGTGATGTGAGAGATCGTTGTCATCGGCAGCGATGATTGTTAATAATACGGATTTGATGCGACGCTTGTTAACCTTTAGTACTTCAAAAGATAAACGCACTAAGTCTTGACTTTCTAATTCACTAAGTTCGTTATATGCTTGGTTGATCGCGATTTCATATTCAATTTTTTCTCCGACTTCAGGAATGTCTTGAAACATTTCGAACAACCATCCACCCAATGAAGTAGCATCGCTTTCAGGGGGAGTTCCAAGGTCTAACTCTTCAAAAAGACTCTTTAAGTCAAAATCAGCGTCAATAGTATACTTGCCATCATTCCGCTTAATGATGCTTTTTTCAACTTGATCGTGCTCATCATATATTTCTCCGACCAATTCCTCAAGAGCATCTTCCATGGTAACAATTCCGTCAACACCGCCGTATTCGTCGACAACAACGGCGATATGATTGTTTTCAAGTTGTAACAATTCTATTAAGGCATCAACTTTTGTCGTTGAAGGAATGAATAATGGCTTTTTTAGGATTTTTCTAACATTTACATGATGGCCTTTAATTAATTTAGTGAAATAGTCACGTTCATAAAGAATACCAATAATATTATCCGATGTATCTTCATATACTGGGATGCGGGAAAATTTGTGTTTAAAAAATAATTCTGTAATCTCGTTGACGTCTTTAGTAACATCAATGGCAACCATGTCAACTCGGGGTGTCATTATTTCTTCAACGGTTATATCTGAGAGATCGAGGACGCGTTGTAACATATCCGCTTCTTCTTCATCGATTGAACCTTCCTCTTCCATGGTGTCAATAATGGTCTCCAGTTCGTCTTCGGTTACGGTTAATTTGTTCTCGTTATCGGAGCGATTAATAACACGTTGGTTCAATTTACGAAACAAGAAAGTGACCGGCGTCATAATTTTTATCAAAAAATATAAAAACCCGCTAATCTTTAAAGCGATTTTTTCGGGATTGTTTTTAGCAATGCTTTTTGGAAGAATTTCTCCAAAAGTTAAGATTATAATCGTCATTACAACGGTATTAATCACCGAGACAATTGTTTCCATATTCGGGATTCCTGAGAAGATTCCGTTGAAAAAAACTACGCTGACTGTTGTCAATGCGATATTTGCAAGATTGTTTCCAACCAGAAGCGTTGTCAGGGTGCGATCGAAATTTTCGGCAATCCAATATGCTTTTTTGGAACCGGGAGTGTCTTGTTCTAGCAGTGTCTTTAATCGAACTTTCCCGACGGCGGCGTAAGCCATTTCCGACATTGAGAAGAAAGAAGAGACAAATAACAAGACAAACATTAAAAGCAATATAATCGGATTGATTTCTATCGCACCGAAACTAGGTCGTATAAAACTACTGTCCAAGCGTCATCACTCCTCGTAATAACAAGTTATTTCGACCGCGAATCGTATTTACCAGTTGCAGTTGAAACAACGATTTTCTCGCCGTTGTCAATAAACAGCGGCACTAACAGTCGGTAACCCGTATTGGTAAGAGCTTCTTTTGTGGCGTTGGAAGCAGTGTTGCCTCTTGCCGCACCGGCAGTTTCAACAATTTCCAGGACAACTTTATCCGGTAATTCAAGCCCTAAAATTTCTTCGTTATAGCTCATAACGTTGACAACCATGCCTTCTGTCAAAAAGTTTAGTTCATATTCCAATCTGCTTTTATCAAGTTCGATTTGTTCATAGGTTTCGTTATTCATAAAAACATGCATATCACCATTGGCATACAAATATTGATATTGCGATTTTTCAACGGTTGCAGTATCAATGCTGATTCCGCCATTGAAGTTCTTGTATATGACTGTACCAGTGCGAAGATTACGCAGTTTTGTCTGCATAATGGCACCTGCTTTTGCTGTTTTCATATGCTGAAACTCTAAAACAACATAAATATTACCTTCAAATTCAATGGTCATTCCATTACGGATTTCGTTGGTGTTAATCACTAGTATTCTCTCCTAACAACTTTTGACAGTTCTCTGCCTGTTTATTTCACAAGAGTATTATATTACAAAAAACACTTATTGACAATAAAAATAATAACTACTATAATTATGTATAACTATTATTTAGGAAGTGACACTATGTTTTTAGAGACTTCGATTTGGTCATGGATTCTTCCTATCGCCTTGGGATTAGGATTGGGAATCGCACTTGCAGCCCGGAAAAACTATGATTATTCAAAAATCATCATTCTCAACGCCGAAGACTTTCGTCTCAACATGCGTAAAGGCCAATTGATTGATATCCGTTCGGAGTCCGAGTTTGCCGTTAAACGCATCAACGGCAGTCGTAACTTTCCTCATAAAACGGTTTTTCAGAATTTGTCACGCTTGCGATTAGATCAACCGATTTTCCTTTATGACATAACCCAATCGAAATCCATTAAAGCGATTAGTCGCAAATTAATACGAAAAGGTTTCCATCCAGTATATGTTTTGGCTGGAGGTTTCGATAAATGGCATTTTAGTGTCAAGTAATAACATAAATGTTGCCCGTTATGGACAACATTTTTTTTGTTTGTCATAAGAATCAATGTAATTTATGACATCGATAATGGTCGTATCAAAGTTTTCGAAATCCGGAGTAAACCATTTAACATTAAGTTGATTTTTAAACCAAGTCATCTGACGTTTAGCATAATTCTTGGAGTTTTGTTTGATTTTGTTGATAGCTTCTTCGAGAAGACATTCGCCCCTAAAATAAGTGTATAGTTCTTTGTAACCGATGGCCATAATACTCTGACCAAAGATTTCCGATTGATAAAGATTTCTCGCTTCTTCTATCAACCCATCCGTAATCATTTTTGTGACTCGAGTTTCAATTCGCTGGTAAAGGAGTTGTCTTGGTAATTGCATACCAATAACTACGAAGCTTGGATCGAATTGATTTTGTCCATCATGAGAATTAATGGAAGTGTTGTCTTCTAATAATTCCATCAAACGTAATACCCGTTTACGGTTATTCGGATGTGTTTTTTCGGCCGCCAAAGGATTTATCTTTGATAAACGTGTATATAAATCAG
>JAQWBC010000009.1 GCA_028707415.1 Candidatus Izemoplasmatales bacterium | reverse complement strand
CGAAGACCGCCACGCGCATCGTTGATACAATTGGGCTAGATGCCATTGATCAAATTGTCAATAATCCGGGTGTATTGAATAAAGTACCGAGATTATCGAGCGAGGTCAAAGCAATGATCCCTGAACAACTACGTATAAATCGACAAGTTGAATCGACATTAGTGTGGCTATACGGATTTCAAATATCACCGAAAATGGCGATGCGGATTTATTCCAAATATGGGTATAAAGCGATTGATACAATCAAGCAGAATCCTTATCTACTGATGGATGAAGTCGAAGGCGTTGGGTTTAAACGAGCTGATGAAATCGGTTTAAAAATTGGGTTTGCATTTGATGATCCCTTGCGAATTCGAGCAGTCATTCTCTATCTTTTGGGCGAGTATGTGTCTCGATATGGAGATACAGTTTTAGAGTCAGGCAAAATTATGGAATTTGCATCAACTTTTTTGAAAATTAATGATGATACTTTTGTTGAAATTGAAGCAATCGAAAATACAATCAAACATTTGATTGACGATGGCAAAATTGTCGAGTACGACGGTTTTATTAGTTTAGCATATTTATATCATGCCGAAATGACAATCGCCAAGATGACTCTTAAGTACCGCAATGCTTCCGTCGATGAATTCGATTTTGTTCTCATCAATCAATACATCGACGATTTTGAAAAAATCAATGGTATTGAATATACCGACAATCAAAGAGATGCAATTATAATGGCGTTGCATCACCCACTATCAATCATCACCGGGGGACCAGGAACCGGTAAAACAACAATTATTAAGGGAATTTGCGCCGTCTATCAACAAATGCATGCTGGTAACCGGGATATTATCACCAAAATACGCCTCGCTGCCCCCACCGGAAAAGCCGCTAAACGCTTGTCCGAAGCCTCTGGGCTTGATGCAACGACAATTCATCGCTTGCTGGGTTATGACTTTGAAGGTCACTATACTTTCGACGAACATAATCTTCTAGATATTAAATTATTGATTATTGATGAAGCCTCAATGATGGATGTCGTCCTTGCCAAACAGCTTTTTTCTGCGCTAAAATCAAACACCAAAATTATCATCGTTGGTGATGAAAATCAATTGCCATCCGTTGGACCGGGACAAGTTCTTGCGGATTTGTTGGGATGTGAATTATTTTCCATCGTTCGATTAAAAAAAATCCACAGACAAGCAGCAGATTCTTCAATTATTCGCTTGGCTTACGATATCTTGAACCAAAATTTATCGGAAAACGTTTTAAATCAACATCCCGATCGTTCGTATATTCGCGCTTACGAGACAGTGGTTCCCAGTATTATTGTCAAAGTTATTAATGAAGCCATCGAAGCGGGGTATAATCTTTGGGAAGATGTCCAGATTTTAATACCGATGTATAAAGGGATTTCGGGAATTGATCACATAAATTCCTTGATTCAAGCAACTTTCAACATTCAAAATAACGCAATTCAAATTGGCTACGAAGGCAAGTCGTTTTATTTGAAAGACAAAGTTCTTCAACTAGTTAATCAGCCAGAAGACGGAATCATGAACGGCGATATCGGGTTTGTTTCGGAAATTATGGATGATAAAGAAATGCTCGTCGACTTTTCCGGTAACGTTGTTAAGTACAACATCAAGGATTTTGATAATCTCACTTTAGCTTATGCCATAAGTGTTCATAAAGCCCAAGGAAGCGAGTATAAAATCGTGATTTTGCCTTTGGTGAAAAGCCAATCAATTCTTTTAAAAAGGAAGTTGTTATACACGGCGGTAACTCGGGCTAAAGATAAACTTTATCTGATTGGCGAGTATCAAGCTTTGAAGCATGGCATTTTGGGTATGGAGATGCCCAGAAAAACAATGTTAAAAACGTTTTTGCTCAATCCGGCTACTGAGGAAAAAACAGATTTTTTGACAATTGAAGATTTTATGTAAATTCGATTAACTAAGTGAAAATCAATTGCAAAGCCAGTTGAGATAGTGTATAATTACCATAAATCGAAGCGAAAGATAAGTAGAAGCAACTATATGGTATAGAGAGTCCCACGCGGTGAAAACGGACCCATAGGTACTTTGAAGCTCCTTTCAAGAGATGCCAATCCCATCCGTTGATCCGCGTTAAGGGTTTTTAAGTGCTAGATATCTAGAACAAAGGTGGTACCGCGATCAATCGTCCTTTCAATCAAGGGACGATTTTCTATTTTTTAGGAGGTTATTACGATGAAATATTTAACGGGGAATCAAATCAGACAAATGTGGCTTGATTTTTTTCAAAGCAAAGGCCATAGTGTTGAACAGGGCGCGTCTTTAGTACCCAACGATGATCCGACACTGCTTTGGATGAATGCTGGTGTAGCAGCATTAAAAAAGTATTTTGACGGTTCGATTGTTCCAAAGAATCCGCGAATTGTCAATGCTCAGAAATGCATTCGGACCAACGATATTGAAAATGTCGGAAAAACAGCCCGTCATCATACGTTTTTTGAGATGCTTGGCAATTTTTCCATTGGTGATTATTTTCGTAAAGAAGCCATCATGTGGGGATTTGAACTTTTAACTGACCCGCGTTGGTTCGGTTTTGATAAGAACCGTCTTTACATGACGGTTTATTTTGACGATCAAGAATCAGCTGATCAATGGATAGCTTGTGGGATTGATCCTTCCCATGTAATACCTACAAAAGACGCAAATTTTTGGGAAATTGGGGAAGGTCCTTGCGGACCCTGCACCGAGATTTTCTTTGATCGCGGTGAAAAATACGGATCAATCGGCCCGGAAGCGATTCGCGATGATATTGAAAATGAACGCTACATTGAGATTTGGAACATTGTTTTATCCCAATTCAATGCAAAACCGGGATTATTGCGCAGCGATTATCCCGAATTACCTAAGAAAAATATTGATACCGGCTGCGGTCTCAAACGGATTGCTACCGTTATTCAAGAAGTTAAAACCAATTACGATACGGATTTATTTATTCCAATTATGGATAAGATATCCGCGATTTCTGGTGTGAAGTACGAAGGTCAAATGGCTTTTAAGGTTATCGCCGATCATATCCGAACGGTGACTTTTGCCATTGCGGATGGAGCTTTATTATCCAATGAAGGACGCGGTTATGTTTTGAGACGTTTGCTGCGCCGAGCCGTCAAATACGGTCGACAATTGGGAATCAATCGTCCATTTATGAGCGAACTTGTCGAGGTTGTGGGCAAGATTATGCATGGATACTATCCAAATGTAGTCGAACAAACGCCAATTATTAAAAAGATTATTAGCGCTGAGGAAACCAAATTCTTAGAGACACTCGTTGCCGGAGAGAAAAAATTTCAAATTATTGCCCAAGATAGTATCAATCATGTTATATCCGGAGCTGATGCTTTTCTGCTTTATGATACATTTGGGTTTCCGATTGAACTCACAATCGAGTATGCGGAAGAATTAGGGTTATCCGTTGATACTAACGCTTTTTTGATAGAGATGGAAAAGCAAAAAGATCGAGCCAGGAATGCTCGAAAAGATGTCCAATCGATGAAATCACAAAACGAAGAATACTTATTATTTACCGAGCCTTCAGAATTTGTCGGTTATGATACGTTGACAAATCAAACGAAAATTATTAAAGTGTTTTCTGAAGGGCTAGTTTTAGAAAAAACACCATTTTACGCTACTTCTGGAGGTCAAGTTGCTGATGTCGGCATGATTTATAATGATCGATTCAGTGTCGAGGTAACTGATGTCTCGAAACTGCCTAACGGTCAATTTATACACCGTTACCATGTTTTAAATGGAAAAGTAGTGGAAGGCGCGCAAGTCTTTGCGCAAGTCTTCTCGCAAAGGCGCGATTTGACAACATATAATCATTCCGCCACCCATTTACTGTTTAAAGCCTTACGCGATTTGCTTGGCAATCATGTTTCGCAACAGGGTAGTCAGGTTACTAGCGAGATGCTCAGATTTGACTTTAATCATTTCGCTCCAATCACCGATGAGCAAATCTTGAAACTAGAAACGATGGTTAACGAGATGATTCGTGATTCGTATGTAACGACCACCACAATATTACCAGTTGATGAGGCGGTTAGCCTTGGAGCGGTAGCGGAGTTTGGAGAAAAATATGGTGACTTTGTCAGAACAGTTGATTTGAAATACACCCTTGACTTATGTGGTGGTACTCACGTCCGCAACTTAAAAGACATTGGTAGCTTTGCTATCAAGAGCATATCTTCAATTGGCTCGGGCATTTATCGAATTGAGGCGTTAACGAACATCAACGTTCCAAAAATTGTATCGTCATTGACCGGCATCAACCAGGAAATTACCAACTTACTGCATAAAGCAGATATCATAGTCAAGGAAGCAAAAACCGAAGGGGTCGATGTAACTTTTGCTTTTCCGATTAAAGAAACAGTTATCGGGTCTTATCAAGATGTGATTGATAAGCATCATGAATTTACGAATTTACAAAAAGCGGTTCGCGATTTGGAAAAAGAAGTAACTCTTCGTAAAGAAGAAAAAGCGCTTGAAGCAATGGACCAATATTACTCCCTCATCAAGGATAACCGGTTTATCGAACGAATCGATAATCTTGATTCGAGTACTGCTAAACAATTAGCCGACAATCTGTATGTAAGGACTAATCAAGGACTAATCTTTATTGCTACGGTGAAAGATGAAAAAGTCACATTCACGGCAAAATGCGGTGATGCGACCATAAACTGCGGAAAACTCGTCAAGGAAGCCGCTCAAATGTGCGGCGGTAATGGTGGTGGCAGACCGGATTTTGCTCAAGCAGGCGGAAAAGATCTTTCTAAGGTTAATGATGCATTAGCAATGGTCAAAAGGAACGTCATATGAGAATTCTTGGGTTAGACCTTGGTTCTAAGACTTTGGGAATTGCGTTATCGGATCCTTCGGCAATCTTGGCTTGCGGAGTGGAAACATACCAATTTCCAGAGAATAAATTTTCGTTGCCTCTTGACTATATAACCCATTTTATCGATAATAATAAAGTGGATGCCATCGTTATTGGATATCCGAAAAATATGGATGGATCAATTGGCTCTCAAGGACATGTATCTGAAGATTTTCGCAGCGCTTTATTGGAGCGAATTACGATTCCTGTTTTTTTATGGGATGAACGCTTGACTTCACGGATGGTTAACAGGGTTATGATTTCCGCTGATGTCTCTCGCAAGAAACGCAAAGAAATTGTTGACAGACTGGCGGCTACCGTCATTTTGCAAAGCTATCTTGATAGCAGAAAGTAGGGAAAAATGGAAAAAGAAACCGATTATTTAATTGTAACTGACGAAAATGGAAAAGAAATAAAATGCGAGATTATTATGACTTTTGAATCAGAAGAGTTTAAAAAATCATACGTCGTTTATCAAATCATTGGTGATAAATCTAAAGAGTATTATGCCGCTAGTTTTAACCCCGCTGATGGTGATGAAGGCAAATTGTCTGCCGTCGAGACTGACGAAGAATGGAATCAGATTGAAGAAGTCTTGGAAAGCTTTTTAGAAGAACAAGACGAATCTGATGAAGAAGATGAAGAGGATGAAGACGACGAGGATGATGAACAAGAGTCGGAAACCGATGATGATGGTGATGACGAATAAGAATAAAAGTATAAAGAGTATTAATATTACTCTTTTCCTTTTTAATTGGTGATAACATGAATCAATTTGAACATAGTATTTTATCTCAGCTTGAAGATGAGGCTATTGCCAACAAAATCCCCATCATGAAGCCGGACGGAATTGCTTTTTTACGGCAAATTATTTTGATGGGAAAAGTTAAGACGGTTTTAGAAATTGGAACCGCAATTGGATACAGTGCGATTGCTATGGCAATGACGACTGATGTTACTGTTGTTTCCATTGAACGGAATCTAACGATGTTCGAAAAGGCTAGAAATAATGTTGATTCAGCGCATCTAGCTGATAAAATCAAACTTATCCTTGCTGATGCTTTGTCGATCGATATTTCTGACTTGGGAACATTTGATTTATTGTTCATTGATGCTGCCAAAGGACAAAACTTGCCTCTATTTCAAAAGTTTGCGAGTTTAGTGCCAAAAGGCGGCATCATCATCATTGATAATTTGCTTTTTCATGGATTTGTCGAGAATCCAGAAACAATCATTAGCCGCGATCGGAGACAAATGATTCATAAGATTCAACAGTTCAATGAATGGATACTGAATAACGATCATTATGATTCATATATATATAATCTCGGTGACGGGATTGGTGTTTGCTACAAGAAATAGGACAAAAAGGGGAGAAAACGAATGCGTATCGTTGTGACACTGCATTCAATGGAGGAAATGGATAAGATGTCCTCACTGGGTGCGGATGTCTTTTTAGTCAATTCTGATTGTCTTACAGCAAAAGCAATGAAATGTTTTTCTGATCAAGAAATCGTAACGATAATCGGTAAGGCTCATCAAATGGGCAAACTAGTTTACGTAAATTTAAATACAATAATTCACGAACCAGATCTTCTCGTTCTTGATGCGTTTTTATCGTTCTTAGCCTCAACGGATATTGATTGCATAGTATGTTTTGATCTGTCGGTCGTCGCTTTGGCCGACCATCACGGGTTGGTCTCAAAAATTATCTATCAGCCAGGGACAATGAATACTAATTCTTATGATCCTTGGTTTTTCCGAAAGCTGCAGATCAAAGGTATCACTTTATCCAAAGATATTACATTAAGCGAACAGATAGCTATCGGGGAAAATTATCAAGGAATCGAAATTTCTATTGTCGGTCATGGTTACACATTTTTGTTTTATTCAAAACGGCCGTTATTGAAGAGTTATTTCGATTACTGTGGAAAAAAGATGCTTTTCTTCCGCTCAGATGATACTTTCCGATTGGTAGAAAACAAACGTCCGGATGCGATGTACCCGATCTTTGAAGATCGTTTTGGAACACACATTTTTCGGTCGTATAAATTACAATCATTTAACGAAATCAAAGTATTAAAACCTTATTTGTCCGACTTTTTTATTGAAAGGATATTTATCGATGATGCTGAGTATTATGCTTCAATCGAGGCATATGGCGATGAAACCAAAATACGTGCATTCATAAGCCGCTATGGTAATAGTTATGACAGTGGGTTTTATTACCATCGAGACCAAAAATGCGAAGGACGTGATCACATATGAGACCGGAACTTTTGGCTCCTGCTGGTGATTTAGAACGTCTGAAAGTAGCTTTATTATATGGGGCAGATGCGGTGTATATTGGAGGAACTAAATTTTCGCTGCGATACCGAGCTTCTAATTTCACTTTACAGGAAATTGAAGCCGGAGTTGTGTTTGCTCATGCGCTTGGGAAAAAAGTATATGTGACCGTTAATATTGTTGTTCATAACGAAGATTTATGTGGGTTGGACGAATACCTTTCCGATTTGGAAAAGATCGGAGTTGATGCGGTGATTGCTTCATCACCATATGTGATTGACCAAGCCATTAATCATCCGGAGCTCGCATTTCATTTGTCGACTCAACAGTCAGTTGCATCAAGTGCCCTAGTCAATTTCTGGGGAAAAAAGGGTGTTAAACGCGTTGTTTTGGCTCGAGAAGTGACGCTTGATGAAATTAATGCCATTAAAAAAGCTACAAAAGTCGAATTAGAAGTCTTCATTCATGGTGGGATGTGTTCTTCATATTCGGGCAGGTGCACATTAAGTAACGACTTGGCCGATCGCGATGCCAATCGTGGGGGGTGCGCTCACAGCTGCCGCTGGAATTACGATTTGTTTCGAAACGGGGAACTTATTAGCAATAATGCTGATTTTCAGATGGCCTCAAAGGATTTGCAAACAGTAAGGATAATCCCAGATTTGATTGCAGCGAGGGTTTCTTCTTTGAAAATCGAAGGCCGAATGAAATCCCTTCACTATATCGCAACGGTGGTAAATGCTTATCGTCAGGTAATTGATGACACGATATCTCATCACTTGCGATCCTGGAATGAATATGAGACTGCCATTGCTAAGGCGGAAAATCGGAAAACATCATCAGGATTTCTGATTGATTTACCGGTTTCAGAGCAACAATTATATCAAAGAGGGACGGTTGAACCATCGCAAAACTTTGTTGGGGTTATACTTGAATATGATCCAAAGACGGAAATCGCGACAATTAGTCAAAGAAATGTTTTTCAAAACGGTGATACCGTCGAATTGTTTACTCCCGATGGTAGAAATGAACGTTTAACTATCAAAGATTTACAAGATATTGACGGTAACCCGATAATCATTGCTAACCATGCGATGCAGATTGTCAAAATGCGATGCCATCAACCCGTTAAGTTATATGATATTTTAAGGAAGGTGTCATAAATGGAAAAACCTTTAGTAATTGCTGTTGCCGGAGGGTCATCTTCTGGTAAAACGACGGTTGTAAATAAAATCACCAAAAACCTGCCCCATTATGATATCGTTGTCATTAAACACGATGATTATTATAAAGATCAAAGCGAGATGACGATTGAGGAACGGCGGAAAGTCAATTATGATCATCCGTTTGCGCTCGACAATGATTTGTTTTTTAAACATTTGATGCTACTTCTAAACCATGAACAAATAGAAAAGCCAACCTATGATTTTGTGAATTTGACTCGGGCACCAGAAATAGAAATCGTTAAATCTGCAAAAATCATTATTCTTGAAGGCATTCTTGTTTTAGAAGATGCACGAATCCGAGACTTGGCTGATATCAAAATATTTGTGGAAGCCGATGATGATCTTCGCTTCATCCGCCGGATGAAGCGTGATATTAACGAACGCGGAAGAACCATTGATCAGGTGATTAGTCAGTATTTGACAACCGTGAAACCGATGTATTTTGCCTTTGTTAAACCAACGAAACGTTATGCAGACATCATCATTCCTAATGATTATAGTCATGATGTGGCGGTTGATATCATAAATGCCAAAATATTGTCTATCTTAAATAAGTAACATATGTTATAATAATTTACATTCTATAAGGAGTGATTACTATGGAAAACACATATAAACTGACTGAGGTTGGTTTTGAAAAAATGAAAGAAGAATTAGATCAACTTAAAGATGTCGACCGCAAAAAGAATCTTGAGTCTTTACGGGATGCTCGTGCCCAAGGCGATTTGTCGGAAAACGCTGATTATGATGCTGCTCGCGATGAACAAGCCCGAATCGAAGCCCGAATCAAAGAGATCGAGAACATTTTGAAGCATGCTGAGATTATTAAAGAAACGAATTCAAAAATCGTTTCCATCGGAAAAACAATTTCAATTAAATTTTTGGCTTCAAACAGTATTAAAGAATACACCGTTGTTGGTCATTTGGAAGCTAATCCGATTGCGGGTAAAGTTTCCAATGAATCACCGATTGGAAAAGCAATTATCGGTTTGCGAAAAGGTGCTAAAGTAACGTATAAAGCGGAAACCGGAACGGAAATTAAAATCGAAATTCTTGATATTAAATAATTTTTAAATTAAAAAGAGAAAATTTACCGATTTTCTCCTTTTTGTTTAGGAGGAATTTTATGATTGCAATCATCGCAGCTATGGACAAAGAACTGGATTCTTTGTTACATCAAGTAACCATCGTAAAAACTGAAGTTGTTGCAGATAAGCACATTTATATAGGAACACATTTGGGCGTGGATATTGTCATTGCCAAATCCGGAATTGGCAAAGTCAATGCGGCCATCACTGTCGCGATACTTTTGAATCGATATCCGGTTACTCTAGTCATCAATACTGGATTGGCGGGAGGAATTATGCCCTCTGAAATCGGGGATATCGTCATTGCATCGAATGTGGCTTATTCCGATGTTGATATCCGGGCTATTAATCCAGAATTGCGATTTGGGCAAATAGAAGGCGAACCGTTTGTGGTTCCTTCTGAACCACTTTTTGTCAAATATGCCAAAGAAATATTGACCAAACTGAAAATTAAATACCGAATCGGAACTTTAGTTTCAGGGGATCAGTTTATGACTTCAAAAACTGGTTTATTACCGATTATGGAAAATATCAATTCAGTGATTGCTTGTGAGATGGAAGGAATGGCGGTTGCACTAACTTGTTATCATTTTAAAACTCCGTTTATCATTATCCGAGGAATCTCAGATGTTATTGATTCTACAAATCAAATTGTCGATTATAATGAGATATCGGTAACGATTGCGAAAAAAACAACTGATTTTGTGATTTACTTCGTCGAGGAATGTCAATGGAACAAATAACTCTTCCCGGTCGCATTGTTCCTTATATAATCATTCGCAAAGCGATTAAGCATGTTTATTTACGTGTTAAACCGGAAGGCCATTTGTTAATTACGGCGAATCGTAAGGTGGAATTGTCGGTCATTGAATCGTTGATCCGTCGAAATCAAAAACGAATTTTGACGGAGTTTATTCTCATCGATCAAAAAAAAGCGATAAATCCCGATGAAGTTCTGATTTTTGGGAAGATTTACTCACGTCAAAGAAGCGTCAATTGGCATGGTGGAGTCGCTTTAATTGACGAAGTCTTGATGTTGCCCCAATATTCCAATGAACAAAAAGAGAAAAATGCTCTGGAAAAATACTATATGAAACAAATCATTGATGCCAGCCAAACTATTATTGATACCCAAACCGAGCGTTTGGCCAAACTCATTAATGGGCAAGAAATAATTATAAAAAGTCAAAAAATGAAAAGTCGATTTGGCAGTTGTCTACCGCAAAAACGAGTTATCAAGATTAACAGTCTTCTTGGACGATTTGATCCGTTATACTTGGAAACAATTCTAATTCATGAGCTGGTTCACTTACAAGTTGCCAATCATGGCCAGGCTTTTTATTCGGTATTGCTTGCATTAATTCCTGATTACCGACATATCCATCGGTGTCTCAATCGGATGGTCAAAACCATCGAGGTGTGAAATATGCCATTTTTACCAATTAATCATCATGAAATGCTTCAAGCAAACATTATTAAGCCGGATTTTGTTTTTGTCACTGGTGATGCTTATTGTGATCACCCTTCATTTGGCACGGCGATTATTGCAAGAATGTTAGAGCGTTTCGGATATACCGTTTGCATATTGTCACAACCAGACGTTCTCAACCCGAAGGTTTGGTTAGAGTTTGGTTTTCCCCGCCTTGGATGGCTTGTGAACAGTGGGAACATTGATTCAATGGTTAATCATTATACCGTTGGGAAAAGACGGCGTAAAACGGATAGTTATACTCCCGGAGGAATTGTCGGAAAACGTCCTGATCGGGCGATAATCAAATATTGTACCGAAATTAGAAAAACCGACCCAAACGCGACGATTATTATCGGTGGAATCGAGGCATCACTACGAAGGCTTTCGCATTATGACTATTGGGACGATTTGGTAAAAAAAAGCATTATAATCGATTCTCAAGCCAACCTGCTTGTATATGGTATGGGTGAGAAGACCATCATCGAAATTGCTGATTATTTAGCTTCGGGGTTAAAAATTCAAGATTTAATATTTATCAAAGGGACGGTTTGGAAAACAAATGACAGTTTACAAATTCCCAAAGATGCTATAAAACTTCCGGCTTATGAAATTATACGGAATGATAAAAAAGCTTATGCTGAGTCATTTATGATGCAATATAACAATACAGATTCGATTGTCGGTAAGCCTTTATGCGAACCTTATCAATCGGAGTATGTTATCCAAAATTCACCTAGAGAGCCATTGACTCGAGACGAGATGGATCAAGTATATGACCTGCCGTTTATGCGGGCTCCGCATCCGATGTTAGAAAGCATAGGACATATCGCAGCAATGGATGAGATTCGACATTCAATCACGATCAATCGAGGGTGTTATGGGGCGTGTTCGTTTTGTGCATTGACGATGCATCAAGGACGAGTAATTCAATCTCGGAGTAAAGATTCGGTAATTAAAGAGGCAAAACAGATTATCGCTGATTCAGAATTTAAAGGCTATATCCATGATGTTGGTGGACCGACTGCCAATTTTTATAACCCTTCTTGTGATAAACAACTTGATTATGGAGTTTGCACCAATAAACAGTGTCTGCACCCGACACCTTGTAAAAATTTGAAAATCGATCATACCGAATATCTTGATATTTTGCGAACACTACGGGAATTAGATGGAATAAAAAAAGTATTTGTAAGAAGTGGCGTCCGATATGATTACGTCATGTATGACAAAAACGGTGATTTCTTGCGGGAATTAGTGCAGTATCATGTTTCTGGACAACTGAAAGTCGCTCCTGAACATGTATCTGATGAAGTACTTGATCTAATGGGAAAACCACGAAAAGCACTATATGATCGCTTCGTTGAAAGGTTTTTTCAATTGAATTCTGATTTACATAAAGAACAATACCTTGTTCCATATTTGATGAGCTCGCATCCGGGATCAACCTTAAAAGATGCCATTATCCTTGCGGAATATATTCGTGACATCGGGTATAATCCGGAACAAGTTCAGGATTTTTACCCAACGCCGGCAACACTATCGACAACCATGTATCATACGGGAGTTGATCCACGAACAATGAAACCGGTTTATATTCCCAAGAGTCAACATGAAAAGGCAATGCAAAGGGCATTGATTCAATATCGTGATCCTAAAAATTATGCTTTAGTCTTGGAAGCTTTAACAAAAGCTAATCGAACTGATTTGATTGGTTCTGGAGAAAAGTGTTTGATTCGTTTGCGATGATTTGATGGGGATTCTTTTCGTGCGGGAAAGTGATGGTTTACTGTGACAAGCCATAACCGGGACTAGTTCCTGGTTTTTGTTTCACCATGAACTGTCTTTGGCAATAAAAAAATTGGACAATCAACTGGAAGTTATGTATAATAATAGGTATCATCCGGAGGTTGTGTTATGATTGAACTATTGGTAAGAGAAACGCTTTTCATACCGGACGACTACCAAAAAACCATTTATGACATCAATTACGCTCAGTTGGCTACTTCCGGGATCAAAACGATACTAATGGATTTGGACAACACCATTATTCCTTATGACGAATCGCATGCCTCTTTAGAAATGTTGGCCCTTTTTGCATCGGTCAAGAGCAAGGGGCTTGGGATTGTCATCATTTCCAACAATCATGGACTCCGTGTTAAAGGTTTTGCAAATGAAGTGCAATGCTTGTATGTTGATCGAGCAAAAAAACCTTTTTCTTGCGGTTTCAAGAAAGCGGTAAAACTCGGAGAAACGAAGAACCCATCGGAAATTTGTGTTATTGGTGATCAGTTGATGACTGATGTTTGGGGCGGTAAACGATTGGGCTATCGAACGATTATCGTTGATGCGCTGAAACGGAATACAGAAAAATGGTATACACGCTTTAATCGTCGTTTAGAGCAAAAAATATTGCTTTTAATTCAAAAAAAACACCCAGAATTATTTAAAAAATTGCATTTGGCGGAAAAGAGGTAGACATCGATGGATGAATTGTACTGTTCAGGTTGTGGGGCAAAGATTCAGCATGAAGATCGGATGTGCCCAGGTTACGTATCCGAAACCGTCCTTTCCGAGAAAGATCCTAAAGATTTAATTTGTCAACGTTGTTTCCGGATACGTCATTACAGCGATGTGATTACAACTTGCTTGACCAATGAGAATTACATTAGTGTCATCAATAAAATCGCTTTGGAAAACGCATTAATTGTTAAAATCATCGATATTTTTGATTTTACCGGTTCATTTGTGTCATCAATCAAACAATTGACTGGCAACCATGATGTTATTTTGGTTGGCAATAAAATGGATTTATTGCCTAAAAATGTCAAACAAGAAAAGATTTTGTCTTGGCTAAAAATGATGCTTACTAACGAAGGCTTCACAGTGTTGGATAGCATCTTAATTTCCGCGAAATTCGGTCACAATTTTGATGATTTAATGGAAATGATATATAAATATAAAGGCCGCAGAAACGTTTATCTTGTCGGCTCGACCAACGTAGGTAAATCGCGGATCATTAATCAGATCTTAAGACGATACTTGGGAGCCCCTGTCGATGTTGTTACCGTCTCATCTAATCCCGGAACGACAATCGGATTGATTGGCTTCCCTTTAAGTGATGGAACGATGATTTATGATACTCCCGGTGTTATTAACAAACATCAATATACACACTATCTGACCCGACCATCATATAAAACAACGGTACCGAAAAAAGAAATTAAACCATTGGTATTCCAATTAAGCGAAGGCCAAACTTTATTTTTCGGCGGACTAGCTCGGATAGATATCATCAATGGTGAGACGGGTGACCGGATTAACGTAGTTACGTATTTTGCTAATACTTTAAATGTTCATCGGACTAAAACTGAACGTGCGGACGAATTGTATGCGACGAAACTGTATTCGTTATTGACCCCACCTTTCAGTCCGGACGAAGATGTTCCTAAATGGGTTTTTCATGATTTCAAAATTCGTGACAATATGAAATATGATGTTGTAATTTGTGGTTTGGGTTTTGTGACAATTCGCGGACCCTTTTATGTTCGAGTTCATGCGCCGTTTGTTGTCGGGGTATTTATTCGTCCCGCAATCATTTAATATGAAAAATTATACGGAATTGTTTCCGATTATTAAAAAAAAGTTAGAACTTCATCATGGATCACATCGATTACTTCACACCCTTGGGGTTGTCGATGTTGCTGAACAACTGGCCAAAATTTATAATGTCGATTGCGAAAAAGCCAAAATTGCCGCCCTTTTGCATGATGCCACGAAACATGATGATTTGTTGGAACAAGAGCGAAATATTAAGCGCTATTTCGGAGAAGATATGCTGATATCATGGCCAAAACAACTTTATCACGGTTTTTCAGCAGAAATCTATGCTCACGAGGAACTTGGAATCGATGATTCGGAAATTCTTTTGGCAATTAGAAATCATTCCGTAGGACGTCCGGATATGTCTTTACTCGAAAAAATCATCTATGTAGCTGATTATTTGGAACCAACCCGGGAATTTAATTCCGAAAAAACCCGAAAAATTGCTTGTCAAAATATCGATAGAGCGGTGGCTATAATAGCCAAATCATCATTAAAATATGTCAGTGACAAGGGTTATGAGATTGTTCCACTAAGTCGGCAAACTCTGGCATATTACGAGAAATATCTGGAGGATAACGAATGAACGAAAAACTGAAGCTGGTTGTCAAAGCGCTGGATG
>JAQWBC010000008.1 GCA_028707415.1 Candidatus Izemoplasmatales bacterium | reverse complement strand
TCGCGATGGCGCTAATATTGGGGCACATAACCGCATCGGTAATTTCGTTGAGGTCAAAAAATCAAGTACTGGTGATAATACTAAAGCTTCCCATTTGGCATATATTGGGGATACTACTTGCGGTTCGCGAGTCAATTTTGGATGTGGAGCGGTAACTGTCAATTATGATGGAAAACAGAAATATCAAACTTTCATCGGTGATGATGTTTTTATCGGATGCAATGTCAATTTGATTGCGCCTATCCGCGTTGAAGATAATTCGTTTATCGCTGCCGGCTCAACACTCACCCAAAATGTTCCTAAAGGATCATTAGCTATTGCTCGAGCTTACCAAGTAAATAAAGCCGATTACATGATGGATCGAAATGGTAAAAACAAGATAGAAAAATAGATGAAATGTCGATTGATTTTTGTTGACAAACAACATTCATAAGCATATAATGAAGAAGTCAAAAGTTGTAGAAAGCAGAAGTACCCACTTCTCACCTGATTGATTAGTCAATAGGTAATTCACTACGTAATCGATTGATTGCTATGAAATATAAGTGGGTGCCTATGTGGTATCCACTTTTTTAATTCCCGGGAGGTGTTTGTGATTTATAACAACAGCAAGCCAATTCGCAAAGATGATACGTTAATCAATGACGAAATTCGCGCAAAAGAAGTCTTACTCATCGGTGCCGATGGACAACAATTTGGTGTCAAATCGACAAGAGAAGCACTTTTTATTGCCACTAAAGAAGGTCTTGATTTGGTCATGGTTGCACCTTTAGCTACACCCCCAGTCTGCAAACTTTTAGACTATAGTAAGTATCGTTATGAACAACAACGAAAAGCTCGAGAAGCAAAAAAAAATCAACACATCGTCGATATTAAGGAAATTCGGTTGACAGCGATGATTGATACACACGACTTTGAAACAAAAGTCCGCAATGGTATCAAGTTTCTTTCTTCAGGCGATAAACTGAAAATTTCAGTACGTCTTCCAAACCGTGCTGGAACGATTTTGATTCAACAAGGAAAAGATTTATTGCGAAAGTTTACCGCTTTATGTATCGAAGTCGGCGATTTAGAAAAAGACATTATCCATGAAGGACGAAATCTGATCATGGTTCTGGCATCGAAGAAAAAATAACAGAGGAGTGATGAAATATGCCAAAGTTCAAATCCCATTCGGGAACGAAAAAAAGATTAAAAAGAACGGCTTCTGGCGCATTGTCCAGACCAAGTACATTCGGTGGGCATCTGATGAGCCACAAATCACCTAAACAAAACCGTCAGCAACGAAGAAAAGAAACGGTGGGATCTTCCGATTTGAAGCGGATCAGACACCAAGTTCCATACTTGTAGGATGTAGGAGGAAAGAAACATGCCAAGAGTAAAAGGCGGCTACGCCACCAGAAGAAGACGTAAAAAAGTAATTAAACTAGCCAAAGGCTATTACGGTTCGAAACACGTTTTATTTAAGACTGCTAAAGAGCAATTGATGAATTCGCTCTCATATGCTTATCGTGATCGTCGTCGGAAAAAAAGAGATTTTCGTAAATTGTGGATTACCAGAATCAATGCGGCCGCAAGATTGAATGATTTAACTTATTCCAAACTGATAAATGGTTTGAATCTCGCGCAAATATCAGTAAACCGCAAAATCCTTGCCGATCTTGCCGTTACTGACCCCAAAGGATTCCAAGCGATATGCGATCAAGCGAAAAAAGCCTTAGATAAAGAAGCAAAATAAAAAAACAAAGTCTAGAAATAGACTTTTTTTTTCGTTTGCAGATTCATATCCAATTACTATTTTTAATTGAAAAACCATTGATAATTTGGTAAAATAATAAAGCATAGATATTATCATTCCTATGGAAAGGCTAAACCACAATGGCTACAGTAAAAACAATTCATATTTTTGGAGCTTCCGGTTCCGGCGCAACTACTTTCGCTCGTGCCATCTCAGAAAAATTTGGATACCAACATATTGATACCGATGATGCATTATGGATAAAAACCGATCCGCCTTTCACTATCAAGAGAACCGTTGCCGAAAGCAAAATGATAATTAAAAATCAACTTGCTGAACACGAATATAATGTTATCTCTGGTCAGTTTTTTGGATGGGGAGATTTTTTGAAAGGACAAATTGATTTATATGTGTATATGCATCTTCCGGTAACTACTCGCTTAAAATGGATTCGCGACCGGGAATCAAAACGTTTTGGTAATCGCATTTCACCAAACGGCGACATGTACAAAATGCATGAGGATTTTCTTGATTGGGCGTCAAAATACGACACTGGCGATGGTTCAAGGCGTAGCAAGGAACAACATTTAGCTTGGATAGAAAACATTGATAAGCCCGTTTTAAACATCGATAAGGCATACCCAATTGCCGATTTACTAGCAAAAATCGAACCCTATCTACAATGAAATAATCATTTCGTAACTAGGTGTTCTATGGTATAATTAAATAGAGTTAGCAGTTATCGAGGTGTGCCATGATTGAATTTCTGAATATTCTTCCCGAGTTGATTGTAACAGTGGGAATCGTCTACTTCGCTATCAATCCTTGGTTGAAACAACAGATGACTTTAAATGTCGTTAATCTCTTTTTGATTGCTTTGATTTTGATTACTCTTTCTTTTTATTTTGATGTCATGAACTATCTCGAATTAACAATCATTATTGGATCAACATTCCTCATCGCCACAGTAATTAGGGGTATCCTTCGTTGGAAAAAACGTGATTATTATTTGTTAATCAATGTCTTTCCTAATAGTTTTTCGATGATTAACACTTTTCTCATTGAATGCTGCAAAAACTATGGTCTAGATGAACGAGAAATTATATATTCATCAAAAACACCATTTTTGGTAACCTTCCAGAGCAATAAACATCGTGAGATCAATAAGATCATCAAAGAAACAGAAAAATTCATCCATGATCATATTCATATTTCTTTTTGGCACTGTTATATATGGACAATTTGTGCATCAATATTTATCGCCATAATTTGGCGTTTTTAGGAGGGTATGCGTATGTCAATTGAAAAAAATGCTATTGCTAAACAAATAATATACCCTGCCAAAAACGCTTCTCGTTGGTTTGGCATTGACATGCATGCCAATCTTTATCACGGTTGTTCAAACGGATGTATTTATTGTGAATCTCGCAATGACAGTACTTTGAATAATAATTTTGATAATATCACTTTTAAAACCAATACCATTGAAGTTCTTAGCCGTGAATTGCATCGAAAACCAAAACATCAAATTGTATCTATCGGGTCTTCGACTGATCCTTACAATTTGATAGAGAGCAATGAACAATTGACAAGACAGGCTTTGGAAATTATTGATGACTCTGAACTTGGAGTAGCTTTAACTACTGAAAATGATCTTGTAATTCGCGATATCGACATTTTAAAGCGAATTCAAAATCATTCTCCAGTTTTCGTTATGGTTACGATAACGACAATGAATGAGCAAGTTGCCGCAAAGTTGGAACCAAAAGCACCTAAACCAAGTGAAAGATTCAAACTCGTTTCTCGACTTTCCCAAGAGGGGATAACCTGTGGTATTAAAATGATGCCGATTATTCCTTTTATAAATGATACAGTGCAGAATATCGAAAGTATCATTCGTGCTGCGAAAAATGCCGGAGCAAAATTCATCTATCCCGCTTTTGGAATTACTTTACGTGATCGGCAACGATCGTATTTCTTTGAAATGATTGAAAAAGAGTTCCCCGGATTGAAAAATGTATTTATGGATGTTTTCGGCAGTAAAACATCATGTATCTCCCCAGATGCTCCTAAACTTAAAAAGGCTTTTGTCATTGAATGCAAAAAACAAAAAATACGCTATGGTATGAAAGAAATCGTGCAACTTGTCAAACCCACTAAAACTATCCAAATGAAATTATTTTAAAGGTCTTTGACAGTTATTCATGAAAGGAAGTGAAGCATGTGATTACTGACATTTTGAAGTTCATTCTTGAGTACTGGATTTACCTTTTAATTGTTTTAGGATCTCTAGTTATTATCATCATCATTTCTGCTATTTTTAATCACCAAAGTCGGTCAGTTGAAACTCCGACGGTTGATCAAAATGATATCTCATCTACCATTAAGCTTCCAAAGACTAACAATTTTCAACAACCTTCAGATAATGAAGCAGAAATACTTGCTGATACCGTTAATGAATCCCATGAATTGCCAGATCCAATTGCATTATCAATTATCGATAAATCCAATACGATTCTCAGCCCCGCAATTGATCCTGCAGATCAAGCTTTGCCATTTGATTCAGATTCGCTTGATCCTGATTCTCTTGATCTCAAGCCACTGGAATCAACGGTGAATACTGAAGAACCGAGTGAAACAAAAAACAAAGTAAGCGACGAAAAAATAGAACCCATTTCGAAACCAAAACCCAAGAAGATGCTCGGTAAATATCACGTTATGTATCGTGCTGATGGGAAATGGTATGTTAAACGCGAAGGTTCGGACATAGTAATGCGTGTTTTAGAAACTCAAAGGGAAGCTGTAAGTTGGGCAACAATCAAAGCGTTAACACAAAATGTCGGAATTGTTGTTCATAAGCGTGATGGAAAAATAAGCAAAAATAACCCATTATAAATAAGGCGAAAGCCTTTTTTTATTTACATTGACAATATATAAGAAAATTGCAATAAAAAGTGCATCTCAATTGTTTATATATATGAAAGGAAATTGGGAATCAATAGATTTTATGTTCTGATGATGGTAAAATATATATATATTGAGGTGCCATCATGAGAGAAAGTCTGAATGTCCTCGTAAGAGCTCTGCAAGAAGGAAATGTCGATGCTTTCGATCAGATTTATGAAATAACCCATAAAGCAGTCTTTTATTCAGCTCTGGGAATTCTTAAAGATCAAAGCCTGGCAGAAGACATTATGCAGGACACTTACATAAAGTTCATGAAAAGTCCCCAAAGTTACCATGAAAAGAATTTTTTGGCATATCTAATCACGATCGCCAAGAATTTGGCTATAAATGAATATAAGTCAAGGAAACGAGTGCAATATACAGATAATCTCGAACAAAATTACGAAATGGCTTTTACTGGATGTATTGAGATTAACGCGGAAAAAAAAGAATTAATTGAGCGTGCATTATCCGTTCTTGACCCACTAGAAAAAAATGTTGTTTTGCTGTACAACATTTCCAATATGACACATAAAGAAATTTCTCTGGTTTTATCAAAACCAATCGGAACAATCACTTGGACTTATGCCAAAGCCCTCAAGAAAATTCGGGAAGCAATTAAGGAGGAGTAACATGAAAATTTCAGACTTTAAGCAAGTAATCCAAAATAATGTTCATCTACCTACTCCTCAAAATGAGGCTTTTATCAACGATGCAAAACAAGCATTTATCTTTGATAGTTCACATTCGACAAAAGTTAATAACTTCTCTTGGTCACGAATGATTTTAACATTTGCTTCTGCAATTTTTCTTTTCTTTTTAACAACCACATTATTAATGGGGACATTAACCAAAGCCACAATTACCTTAGATATTAACCCCTCTGTAGCTATCAAAATGAATTATTTTCATCGAGTTATTGCCATTGAAGCCTTAAATCCAGAAGCCTTGGATTTAATCGAAGGCGTTTCCACCGGAAACAAAACCGCAGAAGAAATCATAGAAGAATTGTATTTCAAGGCTATCGATTTGAATTACATATCGGCAACTTCCGATAATTTGATATTATTAGGTATTTCTGCTGATTCATATGCAGTAGAACAAGAATTTGAAATGACAATCTCAACGCATCTGACTTGGGCTGAATCATATTTTATGAATTGTCACTCTAATGATACTGCATCCAGTATCTATTCTGGTTTAGTGCTTAAGTCTTCATCTTCATTAGCAGATTTTTTTGACTCCTCGGCGATAACGACCGCCGTTCCAATTGAAGAGTTTCCAAATGGGGTTATTAGTGGTACCCAAAGCGATTCCTTTGAGAACAACGATGATTATCGAACCGAGTTGTTATACACGAACCTATCAGAAACTGATTTCTTAGCAATGGCAGAGCAATATCAAGTTTCGACAACCAAATTACAAATGGCAATCGCCGTTTTCAATGGCTATGGCAATTATAATCTTGTTGCCGATTTAAGCCTGTTACTGGCTTTACCAGTTGCACAACTCCTTGCATTATATCAAGGAATCCCCGAATAAAGTCTTCATTAAAGCACTCTTCCACTTTTACAGAAGAGTGCTTTTTTTATGCTTTAATTGGTTTTCGATGCCGTTCATACCCATTTGCGATAAGATAGACTAACCAAAAGCCAAGCGCACAAAGTAGTACAAGAAAGATAACGTGCCAACCATCAGGAAGGACATTGACGATGGGGATTGGACCGTTAGCGAAGGGATTAGCCATCAAAAACATGTTGTTAGCACCCGGGGTAATAAAAAGGTTACCAACCATCGCCCAAACAAGAACGCAGATACTGCCCATCAAACAATGATACCAATATCGTTTATCAAATCGGAAGTTCTCAATCTTAATTAAATAACATGGAAGAAATACTAATAGGAAATGAACAAACAAAGTTCTTAGCAATGGGAAAGTAATGGTAATTGGATCGCCGAACAAAACGCCGACCGGGTATATTAGAACTGCAAAACCCCCGATGATGGAAGCTGAATATACGAAATTTTTTAATGGTTTGATATTAAATGTGATAACAAGTGGTAATAACACATTGTTAATTCCACACACTTGAAATGAAAAAAAAGTTCGCACATCCCAAAAAGGATGTGAAGCGGTGCTTATCATGGTTCCAAAGTTATCCCATTCCCAAACAAATATTATTTCACCGCCATATTTAAATATCAATAATAAAATGCATGATCCATAAATGATGATTTTTTGCACTGTTTTATTCCGATTATCGATTACTTTCATAAAAAAGATGAATAAAAGCAGACAACCAGCAAAATATACAAAGTGTTGCCATTTAAACAAGTATTGATCAGGAATCGAATCCATTCCTTCGCTTGAAAAGAAATCAACTAAAAACATGGTTTTCCTCACTTAGTTTAATTTTATCTTATTATACAATAACTTCATCGGCCAAAAAACCATCTTTACAAAATAAATGCATTTCTTTAAAATAGACAGTTGAAAATTCGTTTAAATAGTGTAAAATATATTATTACACTAAGAAAAAAGGAGGAATCACCGTGATCACAGTAAAAATCGGAGCTGATCAATTCCAATATGCTTCAAGCATTCGTTTGGAAGACATCGCTTCAAAGTACGCGGGACCGTTTTATGCCGCGAAAGTCAATAACCGTTTACGTGAACTATCTTTTGAATTAACCTATGACGCCACTGTGGAATTGCTCGATTATCGTTCAATCGACTCCACAAGGATATATGCCACAAGCATGCGGTATCTTATTTGCATGGCCTTTTCTCGGGTATACCCAGAATTACAGATTAAGTTCTCAAACAGCATTTCGATGGGTATATATGGTCGGGCAATTAATGGTGAAGTAAATCCCGCTATGATTGCAAGAATCGTCGAAGAAATGCATTATCTTATCAAGAAAGACTTGCCAATTATTCGAAAAAAAGAAACAATTAATAAAATTAGTCGCTATTATAACAGTAAGGGTTTAGACGATAAAGTCGAAACCTTAAAATATCGAAAAGAAAAAGTAAATATATATGTTTGTGACAACTATATAAACTATATGTATGGATATATGGTTCCTTCCACGAGATATCTGACTGAGTTTGAACTTTTCTATTACAGTCCCGGCTTTTTAGCACGTTTCCCGAGAATTGAAGCCAACGGTCAAATTCCAGAGTTTAATGACTCCCCACGATTTTTACGGGTCCTTAATCGCGCTGAAAGTTGGGCGATTAATTGTGATGCGGACATGATTTATAAAATCAATAAAAAGATTGAAAGCCATCATGAAGTCGAATTCGTTAATATGTGCGAAACTAGGCACAATAATCAATTATGTGCCCTTGGTGAAATCATATCCGGCGATATTGACAATATCCGTTTAATTGCAATTGCGGGGCCATCTTCAAGCGGAAAGACCACTTTTTCTCGACGGTTAGAAATCGAACTGTTGACACGCGGGATCCGGCCACTACCAATTTCCATTGATAATTACTATCTTCCTGCTGAACAAGCTCCATTCGATGAATTTGGAAAACCCGACTTTGAACATGTCAATGCCCTCGACTTACAACTGTTCAATCAAAATATTGCCGACTTAATTGCTGGCAAACCCGTTTCATTACCAATCTTTGATTTCAAAGAACATGCACGAAAGTTTGACAAACCAAAAGTCATTACAACCAAAAATCCTATTATTATTGAAGGAATCCATGCTTTAAATGATAAACTTACTTCATTTATCCCTTCTGATAAGAAATTTAAGATATATATTTCCCCATTTGCCCAAATCAATATTGATAATAACAATCCCATTAATTTAACTGATTTACGCTTGTTACGACGGATTGTCCGCGATCTTCAGTTTCGCAACACTTCGCCGGAGAAAACATTAAGCATGTGGTCATCGGTTCGCCGTGGTGAATATAAATGGATCTATCCATTTATTGAAAGTGCAAATTTTATCTACAATTCGGAATTAACCTATGAGATTTGTGTTTTGAAAAAATATGCTTTATCGGCTCTTAGACATATTCCCAACGATTCCGAATATTATGTCACTGCTAATCGATTAATCAAATTCTTAAAATACTTCATGGATATCAATGACTGGCTAGTACCGTGCAATTCTTTATTAAGGGAATTTATCGGTAAAAGCGTTTTTGAACACTAATCTTAGTGTTCTTTTTTTTCTTATGATTCTTACTGATATCGTTGTAAAAGCATTTTATTTTTGTTATAATAAGGCGGAAAATAGCAGTGGGATGAACAACATATTAATATTCACACGAGAAAGGATACTCGATGAAGCATATTACCTTCCTAACAAAAAACGTTTGCTCGGTGCAAATTGATTTTGATTTAACTGATACTCTTCAGATTACCAATTGTCATTTTACGGGGGGTTGCAGTGGCAACCTTTTGGCAATTTCAAAATTAATAGAAAACCATGATGCCTTGTCTATTGCCTCAATTCTTAAAGGCAATCATTGTGGTTCAAATTCAACTAGTTGTGCTGATCAATTGGCAATCGCTATTATCGAGAATATCGAGTAAATATAAAAGGAGGAACAATCAATGAATGTGCTTTTTGTGGCAGCTGAATGTAGCCCGTTTGTCAAAATTGGTGGTTTAGCCGACGTTATCGGTTCTTTGCCACAAGCACTAAAACGGTTGCGAAATTGCGAAGTTCGTGTCATTATTCCTAAATATAAAATAATCCCCGAAAAATACAAAAAAAGAATGACGATTATCAAAGAATTTTGGATTGAACTCGGAGATAAAAAAACGATTTATGTAGGCTTGCAAACGCTAAAACTCGGATCAATTTACTATTATTTTATCGATAATCTCTATTCGTTTGGTGACCGCGACAATGTATATAACTATGGCGATGATTCTGAACGATTTGCCTATTTTCAAAAAGCTGTCATGGAATCATTAAAGTACCTTGATTTTCGTCCCGATGTCATTCATGTCAATGATTGGCATACAGCAATGATTCCCTTATTAATAAATATAAAGTATCCCGAATATCAAAATATTAAAACCGTACTTACAATTCATAACTTAGCATATCAAGGTGTTTTTTCGATTAACGATTATCATTATTTCAATATTAACTATGACAGTCGCTTTGAATTTGAAGGCTTCATCAATTTCCTTAAAGCCGGAATTGTCTGCGCCGACCTCATCACTACTGTTTCAGAAACTTATGCTAAAGAAATCATGACCGATGCGTTTGGTCATGGCCTCCAACAACTTTTAAAACAACGAACAGCATCGCTAATTGGAATCATCAACGGAATAAGTGATAGTGAGTATAATCCTTCAACCGATTATTTGTTAGCGGAAAATTACAATAGTTCGTCAGTCGAGACGGGAAAAAGCAGTAATAAAATTATGCTTTATCGGCGTCTAAACGCCAATTTTGATACGCATCTGCCAATGATTGCGATTATCTCACGATTGGTTAACCAAAAAGGCTTGGACTTGATTTGTTTGATGATTGAAGAAATATTAGAAGCCAATGAATGCATTTTCATTGTTCTTGGCGACGGTGATGCAGAGTACGTGGAATTTTTCCAAAACTTAGTTTCGAAGTATCCTGAAAAAGTCCGAGTATATATTGGTTTTGATAATCGGCTGGCACATTTGATTTATGCCGCAGCTGATCTATTCTTAATGCCTTCAAAATTTGAGCCGTGCGGACTCGGGCAATTAATCGCTTTACGATATGGAACGATTCCTGTGGTCCGAGAAACAGGTGGTTTGGCAGACACCATTGTTCCATTTAACGAAATTCAAAAAACTGGATATGGCTTTAATTTTAATCGTTATCATCACCAAGATTTAAAAGAAGTGGTTCAAAAAGCACTTTGTATACATAAAAGTGATCCCAAATTGTGGACCCAAATCATTCAAAATGCGATGAACGTTGATTTTAGTTGGCCGCGATCAGCAAAGTTATATCGGAAACAGTATCAGAGATTATTGAAAGGGTGATGAGTATGGAAGTATTAGCTTTGATTTTGGCTGGTGGCAGAGGTTCTCGTCTTGACATTTTGTCGGAAAAACGGGTTAAACCAAGTGTTCCGTTTGCCGGGAAGTTTCGAATAATCGATTTCACATTATCGAATTGTTCCAATTCCGGAATCTTCAATATCGCTATTTTAACACAATATCTACCATACTCGCTCAATGATCATATTGGGTCTGGCAAACCATGGGATTTGGATCGTCGCGATTCAAAGGTGACATTATTACAACCACACAGTGAATGGTATGCTGGAACGGCTGATGCCGTTCGAAAAAACATTAATTTTATTGAAAATTGCCACCCCAAGTACGTTTTAATTCTTTCGGGTGATCATATTTATAAAATGGATTATTCGAAAATGTTGGCTCATCATATTGCTTTAGGAGCTGATTTAACAATTGCTTCCAAAATTGTCGATATCCGTGAGGCATCACGATTCGGAATTCTTGAAGCCGACAATAATGATCGTGTCTACCATTTTATTGAAAAACCCAAGGAACCAAAATCGAATATGGCTTCGATGGGAATCTATATTTTTAATACCGAAATTTTATTAGAAAAATTACGAGAAAACACAATCCCCGACCTAGATTTCGGTTCACATATCATTCCAGCAATGATTAAAAATAATTATGTTTCCGCCTTCAAATTTTATGATTACTGGAAAGACGTTGGAACATATGATTCTTATCTATCTGCAAATTTAGAACTGATTGAAACAGTTGATAAAATCCCTTTGGATATGTATGATCCAAAATGGAAAATCTATACTAAATCTGAAGATATGCCTGCTGTAAAAATCGGCTCAAAAGCGCTGATTCGTCAAGCTCTCTTGTCCAACGGCTCAATTGTCGCTGGAACGGTGGAAAGAAGCGTATTATCGCCGGGAGTGATAATTCACCCACTCGCAAGAGTATCGAACTGTGTGTTTCTGAATGATGTCGAAGTTATGTCCGGAGCGATTGTCGAAAACTGCATAATCGACAAACATACAATAATCGGCAAAAACGCCATGGTCGGATTCGGTGATGATATGACCCCAAATACAGAAAATCCCGATTTGCTTTCGAGTGGAATTACCGTGTTAGGCAAAAGTCTTCATGTACCTGAAAATATGATTATTGGGCGGAATTGTCGGATATTCTCTACCGCTGACTTAGCTAATGTATCCGATAACATTGTTCCCTCGGGTTCAACAATCAGATAGACAAGAAGATTAATATTGGTATCAGTCTTTTATATAAATAAAAAAGCACAAAAAAAACACTGTTTTCACAGTGTTATCTTGTCAATCTGGTGCTCCTACCTAGAATCGAACTAGAATTTCAGCATTACCATTGCTGCGTTTTGCCACTAAACTATAGGAGCTTCAGCGTTATCTATTATACCCAAAGGCCAAATAAATTGCAACATTTTTATAATGTTTTTTGTTTTTTTTAAAAATCCATTCATCATTATTAAATCAATCGTTTTTATCGTGTTATAATATTAAATGGTTTTTCATTTACAAGTAAGTATGGGGGCGAAAAATATGCTAAAGATTACTAATTTTTCCAAGAGTTACGATAAAAAAAAGAAAGCGTGTGACAATATTTCACTGGAAATTGACGCCGGTGACATCTATGGCTTTATTGGCCATAACGGAGCAGGAAAAACAACATTATTACGATCAATTGCCGGGATTTTAGATTTCGAGGAAGGTGAGATTCAGATTGATGGTCATTCCATCAAGTCTGATCCTTTGGGGGCAAAAAAACACTTGCTTATATTCCAGATAATCCCGATATATATGAATCATTGACTGGAATCCAATACCTAAATTTCATCGCTGATGTATTTCAAATTGAACTTGTTAAACGCCAACAAGACATTGAGAAATATGCAACAATGTTCGAGATTTCCAGTGTTCTTAACAATCCAATCGGTTCTTATTCCCACGGAATGAAGCAGAAAATCGTCTTGATTGGAGCACTGATTCATGATCCAAAAGTAATTATTTTAGATGAACCTTTTGTGGGACTCGATCCGAAGGCAAGTTATCTTTTAAAAGAAGTGTTTCATGAAATGTGTCAAAAAGGTGCACTAATTTTTTTCTCGACTCATATTTTGGAAGTTGCTGAAAAGCTTTGCAATAAAATCGCAATCATAAAACAGGGTAAGTTGATTGCCTCAGGATTCACATCCGACATCACCAAGGATGAATCCTTGGAAAATATCTTTATCGAGTTGAATGAATGATGAGCCCGCTCAAAGCCCTGTTAAATGTATCATTGCATGAAAACTTTAATTTAAAGCGCCTTTTAGGATCTAGTGCTTCAAAATCAAAGAAAACGACAATTGTGATTATTATAGCTATTCTTTACGGCTTAACCGCATTTTTAGTATCATTTGGGTATATGTTCATGGAACTTGGTAGTATTCTATACCAAAGTAATGCTCTGGAAATTTTGTTAATGTTTGTGTTTTTCTACGCAACGATGCTGGCCATTATGTTTTCCTTATTCCGGGCCAACGGAAGTCTTTTTCATTGCAAGGATTATGACATAATTGCCCCAATGCCTTTTACTTCTAAGCAAATCGTGATTGTCAAATTATTGATTATGATGATCAATATGTATCTGTCGATATTACTGATGGTATCACCGATTATCTTTGCTTATATATGGTATGCGACTCCGGGATTTTTAAATATAATTTATTTAATCTTAGCATTCTTCTTTATCCCTTTGATTCCAGTTGTCATTTGTTCATTCGTTTCCATGCAAATCGCCCGGTTAGCTTCTTTATTTCGTAGAAGCAATTTAGTAAATATCCTCATGATGTTTCTGGTATTTTTAATATTTATGGTGTTTTCGTTCTCCTTTAGTTTCTCTGGACAAACAAATATGTTCTTAGGACAAGTTGACTTGATTGAAAGCATGGGAACCATTTATTTACCCATGATGTGGTTTGCTAAAGCTGTTCATCAAACTAATTTATTGTCATTTGGATTATTCATGATTACTAGTATTGTTCCGTTTGCTTTATTTATTCTTTTGCTGAGTAAAATGATTGTGAAGACGAACTCGATGACAATGGTAACTCGTACAGCAACTAATAACAAGCGCGTTATCTATGTTCAAAAAGGAATCTATAAGACTCTGATTACCAAAGAATTTCGCAAGTTTATCAATGTTCCCATTTACGCGCTAAATTCTGGAATTGGGATGTTAATGGTGTTTATCGCGGGAATTGCTTCTTTGTTTTTTTCGGATTATTTAAATGACTTTTTAGAGTCAATGATTGCCATTGGAATGCCTGTTGAGCTATTGTTATTAATTTTTATAGGATTTTGTATTTCGACAGTTTATACGTCTGCGATTACTATTTCCCTTGAAGGAAAAAATTTTTGGATTTTGCGAAGCATGCCCATTTTACCAGCCACAATCGTTCGTTCCAAATTGATATTTAATATCCTGTTGATTGTACCAATCACTCTAATTTCAATCAGTTTTTTTGCTCTCGCATTTAATATCAATTTTTTATTGATGGTAATCATGATGATAGTTGCTGCGTCGCTCGCGACACTCACCTCAGTGATTGGAACGATAATCAATCTGTATTTGCCAAAATTTGATTATATGAACGAAACCGAAGTCGTTAAACAAAGTCTCGCTGCCTTTCTTGCCCTTTTCTCAGGATTTTTGATTGTTGCGATGGATGCTTTTATTTATTATGGCTTTTCCCAATTAATTCCCATGGAAATCAGTCTGATTTTAATCGCAATCATCAATGTAATTCTTGCGGTAGGCGGTTTTTGGTGGATTACAAAAGTGACAGAAAACCTTTTCATAAAATTTCCGGTATAAAAACCGGTTTTTTTATGGTTAAAACCATTTATTTCATTTGTCTTTTTATTCGATAGATGATATAATTTTCACAGGTTAAAATGGGAATTAGAAAGGATTTAAATATGGGAAAATACGTTTATCTTTTTAAAGAAGGATCAGCCGAAATGCGAAATCTCCTCGGAGGAAAAGGAGCTAATTTGTGTGAAATGTACAATTTAGGCATGCCAGTTCCTCAAGGTTTTTCGGTATCGACCGAAGCTTGTACTCGTTACTATCAAGACGGGAAAATGATTGCTCCCGATATACTAGATCAAATTTATAAGGCATTACACGAAACGGAAAAAATAGTTGGAAAAACTTTTGGGGATAATGTAAATCCTTTCTTAGTATCTGTCCGTTCCGGCGCTCGGGTTTCCATGCCAGGAATGATGGATACGATTCTTAACCTCGGTTTAAATGACATAGCCGTTGAAGGTTTAGCAAAATTGACGAATAATCCTCGATTTGCTTACGATTCATACCGTCGGTTCATTCAAATGTTTTCAGATGTAGTTATGGATGTTGCCAAAAGTAACTTTGAAGATATTTTGTCCGCTAAAAAAAGCGAGAAAAACGTTAAACAAGATACTGAACTTGATGCGATAGATCTCAAGGCGATTGTAGAATCCTACAAAGCAAAATACAAAGAAATTAAAAAAGTTGATTTTCCTCAGGACCCGAAAGTTCAATTGATTGAAGCCGTAAAAGCGGTTTTCCGTTCATGGGATAATCCTCGGGCT
>JAQWBC010000136.1 GCA_028707415.1 Candidatus Izemoplasmatales bacterium | reverse complement strand
TATCGATAAGGAAATGCCTGAAACAAATCAAATTGCTTTTTTTGAAGGGGTCGACCAATATGTTATTAATCATCGACCGGTTCAATACATTATGGGATATGTCTCGTTCTATGGATACGATTTTTTAGTTGATGAAACAGTTTTGATTCCGCGATTTGAAACCGAAGAATTAGTAGCTAATGTTTTAATGCAGTATGATGAAGTATTTTCTGGTCAATCGGTTAAGCTAGTCGACATCGGAACTGGATCGGGGTGTTTGGCAATAACGTTTGCTAAAGAAGAGCCCAAAATAGAAGTAACCGCAACGGATATTAGCGAAGCTGCTTTGCTGGTCGCAAAGCATAACGCATTGCGACTCGATGCCAATATTACGTTTATTCAAGGCGATATGCTGAACCCGATATCGGATATGAAATTCGATATTATCGTTTCCAATCCCCCCTATATTCCCGATGATGAAGTTGTAGCTGACATTATTAAGGATAACGAACCGAACATCGCATTATTCGGTGGTGTGGATGGGTTAAAGTTTTACCGAATTATTATTGAGGAAGCGCAAAACATTTTAAATCAACGCTTTATTATGGCTTTCGAACATGGATTTGATAAAGCTGAAGAAATCCGTGCATTAGCAAAAAAATACTATCCCAGCGCTAAAATCTTTACCATCAAAGACATGCAAAATAAGGATCGTATGACATTTATTGTAAATAAATAAATGTCCTTTTTTTATCAAAACAAAGATGTTGACAAGCACAAGATTATTGCGTATAGTAATATACTGAAACGGAGTAGATACTTATGACAAAAAAATTAGTAATCGTAGAATCACCATCCAAATCAAAAACAATTGAACAATATTTAGGCGAAGAGTATATGGTTAAGTCATCTAAAGGGCACGTTCGTGATTTGGCTATTGCCGGTGTTGGCGGGTTGGGAATCGATATCAATAACGATTTTAAACCGCAATACGACGTTATTCCTGATAAAAAGGGTACTGTTAAGGAATTGAATGATGCCGCTAAAAAAGCTAATGAAATCTTTTTGGCAACCGATCCGGATCGAGAAGGAGAAGCCATTTCGTGGCATCTTAATGCCATTCTTGATACTAAAAACAAAATTGTAAAACGGGTTATTTTTAACGAAATTACTAAATCAGCGATTTTAGAAGCCTTCGAACATCCCAAAGACATTGATGAGAACCTTGTTTCTTCACAAGAAACCAGGAGAATTATTGATCGGATTATCGGTTTTAAATTGAGTAAACTGCTCCAAAACAAAATCAAGTCCAAATCAGCAGGAAGAGTTCAAAGCGCCGCTTTAAAGATAATCGTCGATCGAGAAAACGAAATAAACAAATTTATTGCCGAAGAATACTACGAAATATATGCTCAATATCCAACTTTTACAGCCCAATTATATAAATATAAAGATAAGCCCATAAAAATTAGCAAAGCGGAAGTCGCTGATGCCATCGTCAACTCGTTACAAGCAGCTTTCACCGTGCTTTCTCTAGAAGTAAAAAATAAATACGTGGAAAGCCGTCCCCCCTTTATAACTTCAACATTACAACAAGACGCTTCTAATCGGTACGGATTTTCCGCCACTAAAACCATGCAGGTTGCACAACGGTTATACGAAGGCGTGGAGACCGACACAGAAAAAGTTGGTCTTATTTCTTACATGCGCACGGACTCAATTCGATTATCAGATTCGTTTGTAACGAGTGCTTCAAGCTATATTATCAATAAATACGGCAAACAATATCTTGGAGCCATTAAAAAAGCCAACAATCATGGAAATGTTCAAGACGCCCATGAAGCCATTAGACCGACTGATTTGAGTCGCACACCAGAAAGTATTAAGTCACATTTATCTAGGGATGAATACAATCTATATCAAATGATTTTTGCCCGAGCAGTAGCCTCATTAATGAAACCGACTTGTCTCGAACAGAAAACCCTGATTTTAGAAAACAATGATGCCTTATTTAAAACCGTATCATATAAGCAATTATTTGACGGGTATTTAGTCGTATATGCTAAGTATGAAAGTGGTGAAGAAGAACAAAAAAATATCATTCCTGATATGCCTGTTGGTACTACGATTATTCCCTTAGTTATCGAAAAAAAACAATTTTTCACGCAACCACCGCTGAGATATTCCGAAGCTCGATTAATCAAAGAGATGGAAGATTTAGGAATCGGAAGGCCTTCGACATACGCTTCGACAATAGCCACTATTCGCGAACGAAAGTACGTTTCCATTAGTGATAAGAAATTTGTTCCCACAGAACAGGGCAAAATGACAATTACTGAACTTGACCAATATTTCGCGGAGTTTGTCAGTGCTGATTATTCGAAAAACATGGAAATCATCCTCGACGAAATCGCTGATGGTAAAGGATCTCAGCTAGTCACAATTCGTGATTTTTACAATTACTTTATTCCTCTAATCGATTATGCAAGTAAAAACATGGAAAGAATTAAGCCAACATCCACGGGAGAAGTTTGCCCGAAATGCGGGTCACCAATGGTGTTTCGTAAAGGAAAATTCGGAGAATTCGAGGCTTGTAGTAATTTCCCTGCCTGCAAATATATCAAGCAATCTGATAAATCAAAAAAAGTTGCGACTCCCGTTATTGATACTCAAGTTGTTTGCCCGGAATGCCACAAAGGCCATTTAGTAGAGCGAATTGCGGGAAAAGGCAAAAACAAAGGTAGCAAATTTTATGCTTGCAGTAATTTTCCAAAATGCAAATTCATATCACCATATCACGCAACAAACCGATTGTGCCCAGTGTGTCAAAAGCCGCTTGTTGAGCACGATAATAGAGTCTTTTGTATTGACACCATCAATTGTGGATATCAAGAATAAAAAGACAAACCTTATTCATTGTCCGCCCATTCGGGGCGGATTTTTTGATTAACAATACTATCATATTTCACTGATTCTGTGATATAATGTTTCTAACAAAGCAGGTGAAAACATGGGACTCTTCGCAAACCTATTCGCTGGTAAAGACCGAAAAGCCAAGGCCGAAAAATACAAGATTGGTATGGAAAAAACTCGAAAAGGCTCACTTTCATCCCTAAAAAGTATGCTTTCTACTGCTCACCAAATTGATGATGGACTATATGACAAATTGGAAGAGATTTTTGTGATGGCCGATATTGGTGTTGACACAACGGTTACTTTTATCCGAGAACTAAAAAAAGAAGTAAAAAATCGGCGGATTGAAAACCCAAAAGAATTAGAAAATATAATTGTCGATAAACTATTTGATATATATTTGCAAAACCAAATCGTCGATACGCGGATTAAATATAACAGTTCCGGGTTAACAGTTATTTTGTTTGTTGGAGTAAACGGAACTGGGAAAACGACGTCGATTGCCAAAATGGCTCACCTTATTAAATCTGAAGGAAAATCCGTGATGATGGCCGCTGGTGATACTTTCCGTGCTGGAGCCGTTAACCAATTGAAAATATGGGGCGAGCGAATCGGTTGTCAAGTAATTACTAAGCTTGAAGGCAGTGATCCATCAAGTGTTATTTTCGATGCTATTCACGTTGCGAAACAACAAAACATTGATGTTTTATTATGTGACACCGCTGGTCGACTTCAGAATAAGTCAACTTGATGAGCGAACTTGATAAAATCAATCGAACGATAAATCGAGAAATGGGAGACG
>JAQWBC010000135.1 GCA_028707415.1 Candidatus Izemoplasmatales bacterium | reverse complement strand
CCGACCCGCTGATGATCTAGCTCCCGAATTCGCCGCTTTAAAAGAAAAATACAAAGATTTGGTACGATGCGACGAAGATGTATTATCTATTGCTTTATTCGAAGCCGTAGCCGTTAAATTTTTGACGAGTAAATACTATCCTAGCCCAAAGGAAACGGTGGAAACCGATGAATTCAATGTCTATATCGGAGGTATTTTGAAATGATGATCGCATATAGTGTCATTCAAGGCGTACAAGATTCAATCTTCTCGATTGTGATTGTCTATGCCATGTTGTTTCTGTTAACATTAATAATCGCCCCCTTCAAATATATTAAAAATAAGGATAAAGTTACCGAGGAAACGAATATTGATGTAAAGTCCAAGCCGTTCACCATCGAAGATATCAAAGATGAGGACATGATGGTTGCCACACTAGTAGCTTCAATCGACGCTCGTAAAACCCTCAATACCGATGTAGTCGTAAAATCTGTTAAGGAGATTAAATAACAATGAAAATTTACAAAGTCAAAGTAAACGGAAAACTGTATGAAGTGGAATTAGAAAGCGTAACCGAAAATACAACCCGAATCGAAACTCCGCAAACAAGTACTGCTTTTGCTCCCGCCGAAGGCACAAAAGTATTCTCACCGATGCAGGGAACTATCATTAAAATCAACGTAAGTATTGGTTCTAGTGTCAAACGCGGATCTGTCTTAGCGATTTTAGAAGCGATGAAGCTCGAAAACGAAATCCAATCGCCAATTGAAGGAACCGTCAAGCAAGTTCTAGTCACCAAAGGTGAAAACGTCGACGCTAATAAACTGCTCGTCGTCATCGGGTAACCGACATGTGGCAAACCTTTATTGATTTTCTTGAATCAACCGGAATCGCGCAATTCTTTGCTGAAGGTGGTTGGAAATACTTAATAATGATTGTCCTCGCCTTAGGGATGATGTATCTTGCCATCTTCAAAGGCTTTGAACCATATTTATTAATTCCGATTGCCATGGGTATGTTACTGGTTAACTTACCGGGATCCGATTTGTTTATCAAGACAGTGGATCCCGTAACACAAGAGATTAGTTATAGTGGCTTATTAGGATTCCTTTATTTTGGTGTCGAATCCGAAATATACCCGTGTCTCATCTTTGTTGGTATTGGTGCAACGACCGACTTCGGTCCCCTTATTGCCAATCCCAAAAGCATGTTATTAGGTGCTGCCGCTCAAGTCGGAATCTTTGTTACCTTTTTAGGAGCGATAGCCATCTTTGGTTTCACTCCCGGTGAAGCCGCTGCCACTTCCGTCATCGGTGGTGCCGATGGTCCCACCGCAATTATTCTGGGTACGAATCTCGCTCCTCATCTGCTAGGTGCGATATCTTTAGCAGCATATTCATATATGTCATTAGTTCCAATTATTCAACCGCCGGTCATCAAACTGTTAACAACGAAAAAAGAACGTTCGATTAAGATGGAACAGCTTCGTCCCGTCAGTCGCATGGAAAAACTCCTTTTTCCAATTGTTGTCGCGTTAGTTTGTATTCTCCTAGTACCTTCGAGCGCTCCCCTTATCGGCATGTTAATGCTCGGTAATTTGATTAAAGAATCCGGCGTTGTTCCAAACTTAGTTCATACTGTAAGCAATGCCATGCTATATATTGTTACTATCCTTTTAGGCCTCACCGTTGGCGCAACAGCTTCTGCCGATGTCTTCCTGACTGTCGAAACTTTAGGCATCTTCACTTTAGGAATCGTGGCTTTCATATTAGCTACCGCTACCGGCGTATTAGGCGGTAAACTAATGTGTTGGACTACCAAAGGCAAAGTCAATCCGATGATTGGCGCTGCCGGTGTTAGTGCTTTACCAATGTCCGCCCGCGTCGTCCAGAAAATGGGGCAAGCTGAAGATCCTACCAACTTCTTGCTCATGCACGCCATGGGACCAAATGTCGCAGGTCAAATCGGCGTCGCCGTCGTTGGTGGTTTATTCTTGATGCTCTTTGGCGGATAATGAGGTAAGCATGAAGAAAATCCACTTTGACACAATCATCTCCACAAATGCTTTCTTAAAGAATCACTATCACGAGTTAGCGGACTTTTTTCTGGTGTCCACAACTCACCAAACCGAAGGCAGGGGGAGACTTGGACGCATCTGGAACGACGATCGTAATTCCGCACTGTTTTCCATCTTAATCAAACAAGAAGTGCCTGTCAATTTAATCGATCGCATTCCTTTGATTGCCGTTACGAGTGTTCATAAAGTCTTATCTCGCCTTGTTCCCCGTATCCTTATTAAATGGCCAAATGATATTATTATGACTGAGAAGAAACTGGCTGGCATTTTAGTGGAAAGTGTCTTTGCCGGCGATGTTTTGCAAAGCATCGTCGTCGGTTTTGGCATCAATGTCAATAATCGCACTTTTTCCACCGAACTGCTGCAAAAGTCGACATCGCTTGCCATAGAAACCGACCGTTTCTATGATATTGATGCTTTAATCGATGAAATTGCCAAATCATTTCAAACTGAATTTCAAGCTTGGCGCGATGGCAATGATGATTTCATCAAATACTGTAATCGCTTCTCTTCCCTTTTTGGCCGAACCATAACCTTTTACCACGACAACCAAGAATTTAAAGGTAAAGCTGGCCTGATGGCAATCGATGGTTCACTAGCTGTTTCAACGCCGGAAGGCAATATTTATATTCATAGCGGTGAGGTATCGCTTTCCGATAATCGGGAATTACCGCTGAAACCAGAAAAATAAAACTGTTCACTTTAAAAATGATGAACAGTTTTTTTATGGTTTAACAAGACGCCACCAATATGATTTTTCAGTTTTTTCGTAATTAATCATGCCACACTTTTGCAGAACCCGTTGCGATGCTAGATTATTGGGATCTGTCTCGGCAATAACAGCCGTTACACTATCAAAAGTAAAAGCAAAAGCACATAATGCCTTGATGGCTTCCGTAGTATACCCTTGGTGGGCATACTGGGGCGCAATCCCATAACCGATTTCAACTTGACCTTCTCGAGGTACTGACTTGAAACAAGCACTGCCTAAAACGACACAATCGGTTTGGCGGACAAACCACCAAAATGTCAGCCAAAGGTAATGGATTGGATCATTCGCAATAACGTCTGCTTGTTTAGCAACGATTGCGCGAAATTCATTACTAAGATCTTCCCCATGGTAAGTTACATTGTATTTGTGCTCAAGTAAGGATACATCATCGACCCACATCCGAACATCTTCCGGTTTTAAATCAATGATTAACAGCCGATCAGTTTTTAGCATCGTTCTTTACCTTGGTTTACGCGAATCATGATGATAATTTTTAGTATCATGAGCCGAAAAGTTCTTCGGAACAATAGGTTTTGGAGCTATTTTTTTGACGGCAATTTTCGCGGTCAAAGTCAAAGGCTGATCAGCATAGATTGCCGCATAAGGATGATTCTTGACAACCGGAATAATTTTTTTAATGTGTTTTTGAATGTCATTTAAAAGTCCCAGTTCTTCTTCAGCACAAAACGAGATTGCGACTCCCCCTAAACCAGCACGTCCCGTCCGACCCATTCGGTGAATATATGTTTCCGGAACTTCCGGCAAATCGAAATTGATGACGTGTGACAATTGATCGATATCTAACCCCCGAGCGGCGATATCAGTCGCGACCAAAACCCGCATTTCTTTATTTTTAAATTTATACAAGGCTG
>JAQWBC010000134.1 GCA_028707415.1 Candidatus Izemoplasmatales bacterium | reverse complement strand
AGTGAAAATAATTGGAGTTTCGCATTTCAACAAATGAATGGTCTCATTAGTAAGATTACCCTTAATAAAATGTGATAAATTATGTTCCGTACCTTCGGTCATATAAATAGTTGCTTTATACTTATGGGCAACAGCGATGAGTCCGGAAACATGATCGATGTGTTCATGAGTAATGAAAACTGCATCTAGTCGATCTAAAACGATGTTTCTGGCACTTAAACGCGATTGAATTTGCCTAAGAGAGATGCCGGTATCAATAAGAATTTTTTTGTCTCCGATTTCTAAATACGTGGCGTTTCCTTTAGAACCGCTCGCCAAAACGATAAATTTCAAGGGCATCACATCCATACAGTATTATAGTACAAAACGCGCGTTTTTGAAAGAAAAAAGAGTCAAACACCGTTTATAATAAATCGGGTTTTCACTCTTTTGTTTTTGCATCCTCAATTTCCTTCCGCAAACGTTTTACTTCGGCCTCGACCATTTGAGCTTTTTCCTGATCTAATTGTTTTTGTTTGGCCCTCGACATCTCTTTAACAATCTTCTTAGTCTCCATTACGGCAAACAACAAAAACAAGATAGCCAGAAGTGGATACAAAATATAAACATTTCCCGATTCGACTACCGAAGCTAAGTAACCAAATAACGCTGAATATATCGCACCAATTAATGCTGAACGGCCAATATACTTGCCAATAATCATGTCTTCGGAAAAATCCTTTTCAAAATCATAAATAGTGTCGCCATTATTGTCACCTTTGGTCGTAAATAAGCGACCATTACCTGTATCCGGTGTTATAATGCTAATTCGATGTGTCACGGTCCGATTCAGATCTGGACACCAGAAGATGATTATATCATCCGGATTTAACGTATCCGGATCGACAGTTCTAAAAAAAATCAAATCGCCTTCCATAATGGTGTCTTCCATCGAAGGCGAGACAACAATAGCGGCTCCATAGCCAAAGATAGTTGGTGTTTCATCATTTCTAAGCGCCGATACAATATCGACGATGATCATTACTGCCAGTAAAAAAAATAGATAAGGGATGATTTGCGCAATGGTTTGTGCGACTTTTTTAACTTTTTTCATGATGATCCTCTTCTAAAGCAACGGAGTCAAAAATCGACTCCGCTAATAGTTTTTTTAGTTTGGTATTCCCATGGTCATAATAAAAGTGGTAAGTCCAGCCCAAGTAACGTTATCTGCTTGTTTCACTTCAATAGTGACCGCCACCGTGATTGGTCGACTAATACCATTACTACTATAGTCGATTCCGGTGTAATTGCCATCATAGAAGATTGAAGTAAGAATAGTTTGCGGCCCAGATTCAGTTGGATAAATAAAATTAGCATTGTCCCAATACCAATAACCATCGGAATAGACAAAATTGGTATCGTCAGCGTAATTCTCTGGGGTTTCATTGTCATCAAAAGCAAAGATAGCCACCAGCGGCTCTCCTGTTGCCCCAGCATATGTCTCGGTCGAACCAGTAATTACCCCTTCAATATTGTTGTATGCAGTATATTCAATTTTGATGCGAACTTGCGATTCAATAGGTGAGTTATTTGTGATGGCAAGACTAGAAGCCAAAAGTTCATCGCTTGGAACGATTACGGTTGGATTCATTGGATCGCTCGTAATAAAATCACCAGAAAGCGAAAAGCGAAGATCACCCACTGCAATCTCATTGGTCGTGATTGTTACAGCTGGAGCGAACCATCCAAGGGTGTAGCCAACCAATAAGAATGAAGCTATCGTAAAGATAAGGGCAATGATTGTGAATAAAATCGTTATTCGTCTCATTGTTTTTCCCCCTAATCAGCAGCCGATTGAATCTGAATGGTGGCGATTGTCAATTTCAAATTTTGATACTCATTACCGGCATTTGTTGCGACGGTGAAAGTAAAATAAACATATTCATCGGATGCTACGGCGATATCCACGTCATTTGCCAAAATAAAACTGGCATTTGCATATGTCAGTCCTCCAGAGAGTTCCCCAATACGAGTGGAAATCAGTTCATCAACGATTGTCGAGGAATTAGCCGTATTATATGAATTAAGAAGTAAACAATCAATAAGCGATTGTTCAGGATCATATGAAATCGCGATATCCGACGGACCATCCGTAAACCCATAAAAAACAACTCGTGACATGATTGCCTTTAATCCGGTATTTTGAATCCATAAACGATAATAAAAAACATCACCGGGAACAGCATTTTCCAAAGAGATTCCGCCCGTAACTTTAGTATATACAGTATGTTCAGCGTCAGTCGATACCTGTAATTCCACTTCCGCACGAACATCTTCTAGGGTAATGAAGGCATCATCAATATCAACAATTTCTGAAACGGTAAGCCATGCAAAAGTAACGACAATGAACAGAACCGCGGCCGCAATTAAAACCGTCAATGATAAAATCATCTGTTTTTTAAGCATGGTATCACCTCTTTTTTGACTTCTCCTTTTCATCTTTAGACTATGTTCTGCGAACATCTCATCATGAATTTTTAGTCGAAGGTTTATCTTTGGATTCGGCTTTTTCTAAAGCGAGGCGGGCTTTTAATTCCGCTTTGGCTTGTGCTTTCAGCTGTTGTTCTAAAATTCGATGCTCGTGTAATTTTGCTTCAAGTTCTTTCTTAGCTTGGTCGCGAAGCTCTTGTTCACGAATTTTAGCGGCTTTCTGTGCTTCTAATTCTCTTTGTCGTTCTAAAGCTTTGGCTTCCAAAGCCGCTTGTTTTGCTTTCTCTTTTTCCGCAAGAGCTTTTAATTTCGCCTTTTCTTTATCGCGGAGAGCTTTTTCTTTCCGGGCTTTTTCGGCATTTTCGAGTACCTTTTTTGCTCTTTCGATTTGTTTTAATTTATCGAGTTTAGCCTTTTCTTTGGCTTTACGTTCTAATTCAACTTGTTTCTTTTCTTCCTCTTTGATTTTTAGTTGTTCAAGACGCTGGGCTTCAATTTGGGCTTTTTTCTGATCTTGCAAATTGCGAAGTTCTAATAACGCAATTGCCCTGTTGGTTGAGACTTCGCGGATATCGTTGCGTTTGATATCCTCGATTAATCGATATACCGCAAGAATATCCTCGCGAATTTTGATGTTCTCTTCAAGTGTTTTTCCACTCTGGGGATCGTAGGTTGATTGAATATAATCTTCATAAACAGCGTTTGTAATATTATTGATTTGTTTAAAAATGATATCAATGGATTCTTGAACGGAAATCCCGGCTTCTTTCAAAGTTTTAAATCGGGAGTAGTTGGATTTCTTGATTTGATCGAGATAATATTGATTTAAACTATTGTTTTGCAATTCGAATTGACCAGGCTCCATCTGAATATCGGTGGGAAAAGTTTTAGCGACTTTCGGTCGCCGTTCCTGCCGGAACTCGAATGGATTATCTTGATTCATGATAAATTCATCCTTTTGACTATTACCAATAGTAGCGTATAAAACCATCATGGCATTGTATACTTGATCAAGATAAGTTGCATCAAAATCGATATCGCGTTCGAACACTTCGATATCAAACCCGATTTGATCGATTGAATCCATGAGAATCCACAAGTCGAAACAAGTCCGGAAATCAGGGTTTTTCATAATGACATTTGTTTTCATAATTGGCGGAGCTATGGGATTAAATTCCTTCATTTGGTTCATAAAATTTGAGGCCTTGAAATTGGTAATGGCTGTACGTAAAGATGTCATACGATCAAAAAGATC